>DATJKB010000328.1:0-12566 GCA_035491875.1 Pyrinomonadaceae bacterium
CGGCAACAAGATAATCACCACAATCGAAACCCAAATCGCGGAGCCCAGTGATGCCAGGTGCTCATTACGCGCGGTCAAGATACCGACCGGCAACGTCACAACCGTGCCCACCAAAAAGATCCACGTTATTACATTCAGCGCACCGTAACGTTCAAATATGTCTTTCGAGATGACGATGTACGTGCCGTAAAGAAGTGAGTTTGAAACGATGAGAATATTTCCGAGTGTTGTTTCAGCGGTGAAGTCGCCGCGAAAGGGGTTCACCAGATACAGAACTCCGCTCGCAGCGAGCAGCATCCCGAGGAATCGTTTCAGCGATATACGGTCGTAACCGAACAGGATACTTGCTAACAGCGCAAACACCGGAATTGTAGTGCTGATGAGCGTGGCGTTGATCGCAGTTGTTAACGAAAGCCCTTTCACGTACAGAAACTGGTTTCCTACGACCCCGATCGCGCTCGAGAGAGCAAGCACTACAAAGTCCTTCCGATGCATCTTCAGCAGCGGGCGTATGTTTCGTTGAATTATTAGGAACACTACCGCAGCGCCCGTCAGACGGCTGGCGACGAGCATTGAGCTCGACATCGATCGCAGCACAAACTTTCCGAGCACGGGCCAGGTTCCGAAGAGAATTTGGACCGCGATGAGAGCAAGGTGGGGGCCGAGGTCGGAACCCGGCGCTGAGCTGTCTCTCGACATCAGACGACGAGATATAACGGATTTTCGAGAATCTTCTTGAAGGTTTGGAGAAACTTTGCGCCGGTTGCACCATCGATCAGACGATGGTCGCATGACATCGTCACGCGCATCATCTGTCGAACAACGACCTCTCCGTCACGCACGACCGGTTGCGCCGTCATCGCACCGATTGCCAGGATACCGCCCTCCGGCGGATTAATGATGGCCGTAAACTCATTGATGCCAAACATACCGAGGTTGCTGACAGAGAAGGTCGCGCCGGTGTATTCCTCAGGCTTGAGTTTCCTCGACTTGGCCCTATCCGCAAGCTCGCGTACCTCGCCAGCTATTTGACTCAGCGGTTTTTGATCTGCGCTGCGAATTACGGGTGTGATTAATCCGTCTTCGATAGCAACCGCGACGCCGATGTCTGCGTGGTCGTAAAAGCGTACGACTTTATCCTGAAACGACGCATTAACCTGTGGATGTTGCATTAATGCAGCCGCGGTAACTTTGATAATGATGTCGTTGATGCTGATCTTCAGATCCGGATCGAGAGCGTTGATACCTTTGCGCATCTCCGCTGCCCGGTCCATTTCGATTTCAGATGTCAGGAAGAAATGAGGAACGGGCCCAAGAGACGTAACCAGTCGCCGTGCAATTGTTCTACGAATTTCGCTGGCTGGCTCTTCATGATAAGTCGAAGCGCCGGCGACAACTGGTTGCTGTTGTCGGCCTTCCACGACGCGTAATGCCGGCCTTCCCGCGGCAGCCGGCGATGGTTGTTGTTGACTCATTGCCGACTCAATGTCTTTTTTGATGATTCGTCCACCAGGTCCGCTACCTTGTAGCGACCGAAGATCAATGCCTGCTTCTGCAGCCATACGCGCTGCGAGTGGAGAAACTATAAGTCTGTCACCGGCGCCGTTGCCTGAAGTTGCAGCAGCCGGTTTCTCAGTCGCAGGTTCAGCTGGTTGTGATTCAGCCGTTTGCGCTGGTTCGTTCGCAGCAGGAGCCGGTTGCGCAGTCGTCGCCGGAGCTTTCGCAGGTGCTTCGCTGAGAAGGGCGGAGATGTCTTCATCCGGTTCGCCAATGATACCGATAAGTTGACCCAGAGGTGCGGATTCACCTTCACCGATCAGAATCTTGCGCAACACCCCGTTGGAAAGTGCCTGCATCTCCATGGTGGCTTTGTCAGTATCGATCTCGGCGAGTGGTTCGCCCATCGATACTTTGTCGCCTTCTTTCTTCAGCCACCGCGCAATTTGGCCCTCTTCCATCGTCGGCGAGAGCTTCGGCATGATTACTTTGCTGGCCATAGTTCCTTTTTAACAGGATTTCAGAATTACAAGATTACAGAATAAGAAAAAGCGTGAACTGGATCGGCAAAGCGAAACGGAATAGCTCGTTTAGGATCCTAATTCTCTAATTCTGTATCCTGAAATCCTGTCTAAACCTTAGTCGAGATATGCGACTTCACGTACTGCGGCGATGATCTGCTGAACATCCGGCACCGCAAGCTGCTCGAGATTCTTAGCGTAAGGCATCGGTACGTCCGCGCCCGACACGCGCTTAACTGGCGCGTCTAAATAATCAAACGCGTGCTCCATGATCTGCGCACTGATCTCCGCGTTGACACTGCACACAGCATGCGATTCTTCAGCAAGAACGATTCGATTAGTTTTCTTTACTGATTCGATGATGGTATCGATGTCTAGCGGTCTGATCGTTCGCGGATCGATTACTTCACATGACACGCCGTCTTTCTCCAGAGCCTCGGCCGCTTTAAGTGCGAGCGGGACCATCAACGAACGCGCAACGATCGTTACATCAGTGCCTTCGCGTTTAATATCGGCGATGCCCAGAGGAATCGTGAAATCCGGATCTTCAGGAACTTCTCCTTTGGCGCCGTACATTCGCTCCTGCTCCATGAAGATCACCGGATCGTCATCGCGAATCGCTGATTTCAGTAGGCCCTTGGCGTCAGCGGCGGTTGAAGGCATGACCACTTTTAAGCCAGGGAATAAGGCGTACCACGATTCGATTGCCTGTGAATGCTGTGACGAGACTTGAAATGCTGAACCGCTCGGACCGCGAAAAACGATCGGAATGTTGAACTGACCGCCAGACATGTAAAGCATCTTAGCGGCCGAGTTTATGATCTGATCGGTCGCGAGGATCGAGAAGTTGAAAGTCATGAACTCGACGACGGGTCTCAGGCCAACCATGGCTGCTCCCACTCCAAGTCCGGCAAAGCCAAGTTCAGTGATTGGGGTGTCGATGACACGCTTGTCACCAAACTCTGCCAGCAAACCTTTGGTTACTTTGTAAGCCCCATCGTATGCCGCCACTTCCTCGCCCATTAGAAAAACATTTTGGTCGCGGCTCAGTTCTTCTCTAAGAGCCTGATTCAAAGCTTCGCGTATAGTGATAGTGGCCATTGGGTTTACTTTGCTCGCCCCGGAGTAATCGGATTCGCATAAACGTCAGTAAAGAGATCTTCTGGTGGCGGCAATGGGCTTTCATCCGCAAACTTGACTGAGCGCTCAACTTCCTCGCGTATCTCTTCGTCCATCTTTGCGAGGAGCTTTTCGTCGACGATCTTTTCTTCAAGCAGAGTTGTTGAAAACAACTTGATGGGATCGCGTTCTTGATACTTTTCGATTTCTGCGCGCGTGCGGTAGTTTCCCGGATCTGACATCGAGTGACCCATGAACCGGTAAGTGCGCACTTCGATCAGAGTGGGGAAATAGCTCTTTCGGCCACGTTCTACAGCACGCTGAACGGCCTCACGCACTGCCAGCACGTCCATACCATCTACGAACTCGGAAGCCATTTCGTAAGCGCATGCCTTTTGAGCAATGTCTCGTAAAGACATCGCGCGTTCGAGCGATGTGCCCATGCCGTACTGATTATTCTCGCAGATGTAAATGCAGGGAAGTTTCCAGAGTTGAGCCATGTTCAGAGACTCATGAAAGGCCCCCTGGTTGACCGCGGCCTCACCGAAAAAACAGAGCGTAACCTGATCAGTACCTTTGTACTTGGAGGCGAAAGCAGTTCCCGTCGCAAGAGGGATTTGACCGCCGACGATGCCGTGGCCTCCGAGGAAGTTCAACTCCTTATCAAACATGTGCATGGAGCCGCCTTTGCCCTTTGAGCATCCGGTAACTTTGCCAAAGAGCTCGGCCATGACCGAGTCGCAAGACATTCCCTTAGCGATGGCGTGCCCGTGTTCGCGATAGCTGGTCAACACGTAATCGTCTTTTCGAATTGCAGAGATTGCGCCGACCGCTACGGCCTCCTGACCGATGTAAAGGTGACAGAAACCGCCAATCTTGCCGGAGCTGTAGGCTTCAGCTGACTTCTCTTCGAAACGCCGAATGAGCAGCATCTGACGATACAACTTGATCAGCGTCTCGTTATCGAGGCCGCTCAATCGATCTTTTTGTCTTTCTTTAGCGGCTGCTTGGTCGCGCTTGAGGGTTTCGGGGTCGGGAGGTGCTTCAATGACGCCGGTCGCACTCTTTTCTTCTGCTCCGGCCCGTGATCTAGGCTCTGCTGCTTGTTTGCTCATGAATACCGCTCAATCCGGATCCGCGCACTAAATAATGCCCGCATCGAAGCGGGCGTCGGAACTCCGGTTGACTACCTGTCCTCTCTGGGGGTACCGCTCGTCCTCCAAGCGGTCGAGCACCGTGTTTGCTACCGCAAATCCAGGATCAGATGTGCTCAAAACTTAAGGTGTCGAATTATACGCGAGGATAAGAGGCCACGCAAAAAGACGTTTGATTAGTCCTAGCGAAGTATGTCGAACGAACTTATTGGCGCGTTGGCTAATGTCAGGATCGTCTTGCGACCATGCTTATCGGTTTGCATATTGCGCGCAGCAGCGGTTAGCAACTCTTCTGTTGTTTCGCCATCTTCCGGGAAACACGCAACACCCACACTCGCGCGCAGTTGAACGATCTTATCCGCCCGAACGGCAAACTTATGATTCTCTACGGCGCTTCGCATTCGATCGGCAATCTGGAGTCCCATTGCGTTCGAAGCCATCGGCAGGATCGCTACAAACTCATCTCCAGCGTAGCGCGTGAGCACATCCATCTGCCGTAGTTCGCGTTTGATAACGCCGGCGACTGCCGCTAAGAGCCTATCCCCCATCGCATGCCCGTACTGATTATTGAGGTTCTTGAAATCGTCGATGTCCATGCTAATGACCGCTAGCGACTCGCGATTCATACGCTGGCATTCGGCAATGCGCTGTTCGAGCATCATGTAGAAGCCGCGCGCATTCGGTAGTTCTGTCAATGGATCGATAAGCGCGCTTTCCTTTGTCTTCTCGAAAGTAAGCGCATTACTCAAAGCGCTCGACGCGTGTTGGCACACTGATTCAAGTAAGCGAACGTGTTCGGTCGTGTAAGACGTGCGGCTCTTCGAATAGAGGGTAATCGCTCCGAATGCTCCATCTTCGCGCAGCAAGGGAGAGACGAGCACGCCGCGATACTGTTTCGCGATTTCTTCTGGCACACCCACCAGATCGAGTTCCGGCGATGCGTTACACATTGAACGTCCGTTGGCGATCACCCAACCGGTGATACCGTCGCCAACCTGCATGCGTCTCTTTGAAAAGTGTTCGCCGTCCTCGCCCGCGCTGTGTGCCGCTACGGCTTTCCCGGTGCGTTCATCGACTACAAAGATGATGCAACTATCAAATGGCACGATCGCTCGCAGCTTATTGGCGACCAGCGTAACTGTGTCTTTGAGATTGAGCGATGAGCCAATTGTTTGGGCGATCTCGTGCAGCGCGAAGACTTCGCGCTGGGCGTCGCTGATGCTGCGGAAACCGGAAACGTCGTTTGGTGTTCCCAGGATATCTGAAGCAAGACCCGCGTCGGGTCGTGTGGCCGTGACATTGTCAACCAGGTCTCCAGAAGAAACCTGTTCTTGAATGTCCTCGGAATCGATCAGGTTGTCGAACTCTTCCACGTGCGCCGTAAAGATTTCGACTACTCTCGGATCGAATGCGTTTCCACTCATGCTGGCCAGCAGCGCGAGAGACTCTTCACGCCGCATGCCTTTGCGATAGGGGCGATCGCAGCGAGTCGCGTCATAAAAGTCGACCACTGAAATAATGCGAGCTACAAGCGGTATCCCTTCACCTTTCAAGCCCTTCGGATACCCACTGCCGTCCCACTTCTCATGGTGATAACGAACGATGTCTTCAACCGGATAGGGAAAGTTCACCCGTCTCAATATGTCGCCGCCGACGGTTGGGTGGATCTTCATCTTGGCGAATTCGGATTCGGTGAGCTTACCCGGTTTGTTGAGAATGTATTCGGGCACCGCAAGCTTGCCGATGTCGTGAAGTAACGCGCCGGCGCGGAGTGCCTGGACCTCTGGTCCTGTCACCCTAAAAAGTTTACCCATCTCGGTCGCATAGATTTGAGTACGCCGGACGTGGCCGTGAGTAGTTTGATCCTTCGCGTCAATCGCAATCGCCAGAGACTCAATGGTGTTCATGTGGATTTCAGCCATCTCTTCAATATGGCGGCGGCGGTCAGCTTCAGCCTGTTTGAGATCCTCAATGCGTTTTTGGTTGAAGCGGTATAACAGGTGGACCAGCGCGGTAATTAACAAACCGAGCAAGCCATATGAGACACCTTTGTTGCGAATTGCCGAATAGAAGAGAACTGCGGAGGCAGCACAAGCGAGCTGCGTGGTCAGAGTCCACACAACGCTGTCTTTTGAAGGGAGGAGTCTAAACTTGCCGGCCTCAGTGCTGGCGAAACATGCGGTGACAAAAGTGCTGAGGGTGTATTGAAGAGTGGCCAGAGCGAACAGCGGTACGAGGAGGACATCTAACGAAAGGGTGCCGTCCCAGATTGGATTTGCTTTTCCGACGAAGAAATCGATGAGAAGACCGTAGAGGGAAGCGGCTACGAACGTCGAGATAACCGCCATTCCGGTTGTGAAAAGAATGACCCGGTAGTTGGCAAGTCTATAAGCCGAAATGAAACCAACGATCGCGGCAAGAATTACTGCCGGCCCAATCGTGTCGGCCGGCGGCACCGCGTACAACATGACCGCCAGGAAAACGAAGGCATCGCCAATCGATTTGCCGGTGTGTCCGACTCCGTCAGTGCTCGTTACCGAGACGGTTAGGCCACTGGCGCCGAAGGTGAACAGAAGTAAAACAAGCAGCGGAATTATGCTGGTGACGAGCGGTAGGTTGGCGGTAGCGACCACCGCCGTTACCAACATCACAAGAGAAACGACCGCGATTCCAGAGAGAAGCACGGTGCTTTTCCAGTTAGTTTTCGCCATGCAGACCCTGAGTTTCCTTATTCAGATTGAGCCGGTGAGTACGCTTGGGGAAGTGTCGGACGGTATGTTGTCCGGCGAGTTGGGCGAGGGCGAATTTTGGACTAATAGAAGTGCCAACACTGTTTGGCACAGGGCTAAATATAGCGTCCACAGCATATTGAGTCAATAGGGGTCTTCCTTATTGCCATGGGGAAGGTAATTCAGATAGCGGAATTTCTTACAGATTTTGGAGCTGGTTACGGAGCTCCTCAGGGCTGACTGCTGGAGTTTTGCAAGTGTAATGCTCGCAGACAAACGCCATGGCAGTGGTCGAACTAGGCTTGTCATGAAGCAACACGACTGGAGTAGATGCGGCATTATCGGCGGTTGTGCCTGCGGCGACGACTTTGTTTGGCAAATACAGACCCCAAATCTCAGCGACAAAGCGTGCTCTTAGTGCGGCATCATCCGCCAGAATCGCGATCTCCTTCGGAGTTGAAAGGTAGAAGTCGGCGGCACTTAGCGCATAGCCAAAACCTGACGGATAGCGACGAGCAGAGTCAGCCACTTCGTGCAGGACCGTTACTGCGCGGTTTCGGTAGTCTTCATTGTCTGTCAGCGTTGCCAGGCGGAGTAGTGCATAGGCCGCAACTGAATTTCCGGATGGGGTTGCATTATCGAAGTAATCTTTTTGGCGTACGATCAAATTCTCGTGACTCGTACCAGTAAAGAAGAAGCCGCCATTCTCCGCATCCCAAAACTCCTCAATCATCCGGTCCGTCAATCGCAGCGCTTCTAACAACCAACTTAACTCCCCGGAAGTTTCAGATAGAGTAATCAGGCCTTCGATCAGGAAAGCGTAGTCTTCCAGGTAAGCATTAAGTTTCGCCTTACCGTCTTTGTAAGTACGGAGCAAGAGGCCGTTCCGCCGTAGGTTTTCACTCAGAAACTCTGCGTTGCGGCGCGCGGCAGCGAGATAATCGTCGCGCTGAAGAATCGCTCCGCCCTCAGCGAAGCTTGCCAACATCAAGCCATTCCACGCCGTCAGTATTTTTTCATCGCGATCCGGTTTGACACGCTGTTCGCGGAGGTTGAAAAGTTTGTCGCGGCTTCGTTCGATTGAGGTACGCGCTGTCTGGATATCAATTCCCAGCTTTACCGCGACAGTCTCAAGCGGCTCGGTCACGTTCAGGATGTTCTTACCCTCAAAGTTTCCATCCGCAGTCACATTGTAGTAAGCGTTAAAAACATGGGCGTCATCGCTTAACGTGGTTTGGATTTCGTCGCTGGTCCAAACAAAGAACTTGCCCTCGTGTCCTTCTGAATCAGCATCCTGGGTGGAATAGAATCCACCACTTTCGTCGGTCATTTCTCGAAGCACATAATCCAGGATGCCTTCAGCGGTGCGCCGTGCCTGCTCGTTTCCGGTGAGTTGGTAATAATGCAGATACAATCTCGAAAGCAGTGCATTGTCGTAGAGCATCTTCTCGAAGTGCGGGACGAGCCATCTTGCGTCAACTGAGTATCGATGAAATCCGCCACCTAGATGATCGTAGATCCC
The DNA here is from genome assembly GCA_035491875.1 of Pyrinomonadaceae bacterium. Taxonomy (GTDB): domain Bacteria; phylum Acidobacteriota; class Blastocatellia; order Pyrinomonadales; family Pyrinomonadaceae; genus PSRF01. Next base: position 8,543 of record DATJKB010000328.1, read on the forward strand.
GCCATTCGCCATTTTCGTCAACGTATTGCTGATGATATCGAGTGGCTCTTGTTTGCCGGAGCGCGCATGCGTGCGCAGTAAGAATTCGAGCGCCATTGAAGGCGGAAACTTCGGCGCACCCCCAAAGCCGCCATTGGTCGAGTCGTAAGTCCGAATGAGTCCAACGTAGGCTGCGTTGAGTGTGTCTTCACCGATCGGTTGTTCCGAACCACCGGCAATACTGACCCGCTCCAGTTCCTTCAGAATTGAAGTTGACGTAGCAGTGATATCTTCCGGGCGATCACGATAAGCCTCAGCAACACTAATCAGGATCCTTGGAAAGCCAGGCATGTTGTAGCGATCCTGGGGCGGAAAATAAGTGCCGCCGTAGAAGGGGACTCCTTCAGGTGTCAAAAACACCGTCATGGGCCAACCGCCGTGATGCGTCATCATTTGCACGGCATTCATGTAGATCTGATCGAGATCAGGGCGTTCTTCACGATCGACTTTGATGTTTACGAAGTACTTGTTCATCAGATCAGCGATTGCTTCGTCTTCAAACGACTCATGAGCCATTACGTGACACCAATGGCACGCTGAATAGCCAATGCTCAGCAGCAGCGGTTTATTTTCGGCCTTCGCTTTATCGAACGCCTCCGAACCCCACGGATACCAATCAACCGGATTGTGCGCGTGCTGTAGGAGGTATGGACTGGTTTCGTTGATCAGATGGTTTGTGAATTCGTGCTCTTCCACGTGCTACTCCCTTTGTCCTAATCCTTAAACCAATACTTCGTCTTCTTTGCCCAAACGCTGTTGCCGTATCTGCGATGTAGTAGATCAAACGCTGCCTTTGACCACCGACCCGTGTTCTTGTCAGTACAACCATACCTTGTAGAGTTCACAGCAAGATGGAGAGCTTCGGGTGCGAGGGAATCAGTTGGGTTGGTGTTCGACCACTGGATGGCCTGTCGTGCGAGGTAGTTTGGCGCGGCGCCAAAACTATTTAGCGTCGCATATTCTCGAGCAGCCGCGGCTGTTTCCGAAGCCGTTAGAAAGGCCGGGGAGTACTTATCTTCAGCAGCGAATGACGGAATCGCATTCTCTTCGTTGGGAATCTCGCTCGCCGTGAAAGCCGCTGAACACCACCAATTGTCTCTGTATGTATCCTGCTCAGCTACAGGTTTCTCACGACCTAGGCCCCGATCGACCACAGGCTCGAGTCCTGGCGTTCTTAACCACATGAAAATCGCGGCGAATCGCTTTGCTTCTGGCTGTTGCGCCGCTTCAAATTTTTCCAGGTAAAGCGTGACTACCGAAAAATGTTTTTTCATTAGTGGCGTGAGTTCGTCCGCGGTTTTCAGATCGTTGAGCAATACAGCGCGCAGCCATGCCGCCTGCACTACTTCAGCGCGTAATTGAAGCGGCAGGGCTGGAGACTTCGCCGCCTCCTTCAAGACGGAGAGCGGAAGCTGTTTGTTGAACGCGGTCGCCGCATCCGCGTCGAAGAATTCCAGGGGTTGCAAGGGTTTGGTTTCAGCGGTGACGTCGGCTGGAATTTCACGGCCATCATCGTCCCAACTAACTGCCGCAGGATGTCGTGGCGCGAACTTCAAGAAGTCGGCCAGGTTCGTTGCTACGCGCATTCGGAGACTTAGCAACAGATTGCGACTTGATTCATCAACCCTTGACTGTTTGCTATTGAGCGATTCATCCAAGAGGCGGCGCGCGTCATCTTTCTTCCCAGCCTCGATCAATAGCCGCGCTGCGTGAAAACGCGCCGATGAAAACGCAGCCGAACCCGGTTGCACCTTCAGCGCCGCGTCGATTAGTTCTCCTGACTGCGCATCAGCTCCTTTAGCTTTTGAAAGCGAAGCGACGAGCCAGTGGTTTGAATGACTCGCGCGCCACTTCTCCAGTGAGTGATCGATCGCTTCACGGGAAGACGATTGGATAGTCACGGTCCAATCAGTCAAGTCATCAGCACGGGCCTCAGCCACGAACTTTGCCTTGTCACCCTCGTTAGTCTCAAGAAACCCATCGAGTAAAACTGTGTAGTCCCAGAGATCCTGCTTCAGTGAAGAATTGTTTCGCGTGACAAGCCTCTTTGCGAGTTCCCGCAACCGTTCCGCGGGCCGTAAGCGCAGTCGAACCAAATCCAGCAATCTTGAACTAGCACTGTGACTGTTCGAGAGCCTGCGGTTGCCAAGAATTGATTTCAGCCGTTGTTCCGCCTCAGTTAAAGGCTGCGATTTATTCTCCGGCGTAGCTAAGCTCGCTTTTCTGATGACCGACCGCGCCGCCAAATATGGCGCCTGCATTTGCCAGGGAGAGCCATTATCTTTGGCGATTGAATCAAATTGGCGCGTAGCATCGTCGAAATTCGTTGCATAGAAATTTGCGGCGGCGATTTGATAGTCCCGGTCGGCGCGAAGTGCTGAATCGACATCAGCGGCAACAGGCGTCGGTATCTGCTTTCCTTCACGGCAATTTGCAAACACCTGGTCCTGCGCGTCGATCCAACTCTTGACCGCGGGAGAATCCGCTCCGTATTTGGCGATCCGCTCATTCAACGTGGTGACAGCATTATCGAACGCATCCTTCTGACAATTGAGAAAGGTCTCGTACTGATTTGGTGCTTCGCGAAAACGATAGACGTCGATCTCTTTCGGTGGCGTTAGCCCCGGAACTTTTTCGCGGGCAGTCAGCCACTGCTTGGTCCACGCGTCGTAATCGCGTTGATTCCCGTAGTCGAGTCGCTCTCTCCAAAGTGCTGTCAGCTGCCGCTGTTCCTCAGGAGTAAAGCTGACGCCTGAAAGATGTCTATACGCGACTGCAAGGTACGAGCGCGCCCAACTTGGCTGAACAACTCCGACTTCGCCTTCCGCAAACTTCTCTAACGGATAAGCCGGATGAACCGTAAAGACGAAGACGGTGCTCAGCGTGAAAGGTCCGCAGGCGACCGCTATCGTTGGTCCAAGCAAAAAGAAACACAGCAACAAGCCGACAAAAGATCGAAGGAGTCTTTTCATCTTTGATAGGTCTCCAACGCGTCAGCTACTGCAGACGCCGTCCAGGGTTTGGGAGAAAAGATGTAAAGGCGTTTACGTTTCGGCGGATGGATCTTTTCATCTGTCGAGACACCGGCTGAAAGAGTACAGGGCTCCCCAAATAGCTCTTCACCCGATTGCAGGCGCGACGTGAACTGATCACGATTCACACCAAGGCGGAATAGCATCGGTACGACCTCGTCAACCGGTAAATCTGAAAGCCAATTGTCTCCAGCGCACCACGAAGCTAAGGCGGTCATAGACAGCGCCACCGAACGCGGAAGCAGTTCGCGAACGCGGAACAACAGTTTGCGGTAAGACGTTCGCTCGGACGCCTTCGCATCAAAATCAATTTGAACGGCCGAGACACGCGGCCTTGTTGCCACTTCGGCAACCTCCTTTGCCGTTCTTTCAATCTGCGGCTCTGATAACGAGCGCGTTTGAAGGCGCTCAGTCTCGATCCGCACAACTGCTACGACTCGCGTGGCTGGCCGCAACGCCAACGGCTGTAGACGCGGCCTAACAAACAGATCGTCGTGTTGAAGTTGGATAGTCTTGGCCAGATAGGCCACGCCAATGTTTTCGGTGTCGATGAAGTCGAGTTGTTCTGGTCGCTCCCACGCCCACAGAATTGTGTCGGGGAGGGAATCGAGCGAGATTCGAGACTCGGGAATCGACGCGGACGTGACTGGGCGATAGATTTGCCGCAGCCACAAACCTAATGAGGCAATTATCCCAAGGGTGATCAGGACGACTGAGCCTAGTCGCTTGTTGGGTATACCTCTCATTCGTAGACGACGAGAGTGTACACCACCGATGGAAGAAAAGTTATAGGGCCAATACGACCCCATTCTACCTATACCTCGACTGCATCCGTCATCGCGGTTTGTTATACTGCCCCAACTGAATCACCATTCATTTCTATAGTCTGCAGGTAGTTGGAAAGGATCTGATGGAACGCGAAACGTTAGAGTTTGATGTGGTTTTTGTCGGTG
>DATJKB010000329.1:0-8636 GCA_035491875.1 Pyrinomonadaceae bacterium
CCAAGCGCCGCAGCTATCTCTTTCAACATTGCGATGTTGAAAACATTTAGTGGCGGCCGCGCAAAATTGATTCGCGCAACTCGATCTTCGATATTGAATGTGATGTGTTGAAAGGATCGTGCCATTTGATGATTTTACCGCGGCGCCGGCGAAGTTAATCCGAGCCAGGATTGATAGATCTTTTTCTGCAACTGTGTCGCATTCTCCAACGGTACGATCCGATACGTACCTTCAGTGCGACCACCGAGCTTGATCAGTAGCGTGCTGAGATCATCGAAACGAAATATCGTTAGGTTAATCAGATCACCCGGTTTCTTTTCTGCCATTCTCGCGTCGAATTGCTCTTTCGTAGCGCGCATGTTGTTCAGCGCAATGATTTGGTCACCAGTATTCAAGCCCTGGTCATAAGCAGGCGAGTCGGCATACACACGTCGAACGACCAGGCGGTCACCTTCCTGCGCAGTATCAGCACCGAAGTAAGCCCGCTCAACGGGTTTATTTCCCTCGGTTCTGATTCCTCGATCAAGTTTTAGCCCTGCAGCCGCAAGACTCGCGTTGTAATCCAACTCTTCGCGCGCGCGAACATACTTCGAAAAGAACTCATCGAGACTCGAACCGGCCATTATCTCTGCTGTCTTTTGAAAATCCTCTGGCGTGTAATTGCGCCCCTTCTTGAAGAACTCCTGGTAAAGATGGCGCAGCACATCGTCAAGCGACTTCACGTTGCTGCTCTTGTTGCGGATCTCCAGATCCAAAAGTAAACCTAGTATCGCGCCCTTGTCGTAGTACGAAACCTGCGAGTTGATAGAGTTTTCATCCTGCCGGTAAAACTTTACCCACGTGTCGAAACTCGATTCTTCAACGCTCTGAACAAGTCTTCCCGGGGTGTTTTGTAGTTGCTGAAACGCTCTGGCTACGGCAGTAAGAAAGTCCTGTTCTGAAATCAAGCCGGCGCGGCGCAAGGCAACGTCTGCATAATAATCTGTGATCCCCTCAGCCACCCACAAAACCTTCGTGTAGTTCTCCTGATTGTAATCAAATGGCCCAAGGGCATCCGGCCGGATTCGCTTCACATTCCAGAGATGAAAGAATTCATGCGAAACCAACGAAAGGAAGCTCCGATAGGTTGGCTGGCCAGCGGTCGCCGGATTAGGCGACGACGAAGTAGAACGTTCCGATCGATCCGTGAAGCCAAAACGCGGGTAGCCGAGTGAAGTGGAGTTCAAATGTTCGAGCCCACCTCCCGCATTCGATCGCAAATGAAGTATGAAGGTGTAGTCACGATAGGGCACTTCACCTCCCATGATTTCAATCTCAGCCTCAACTATCTTCTGCACGTCGCGCTTCAAACGATCCGCGTCGTAATTCCCTTCACCGTCGATCACAATTCGATGCGGCACGCCTTTGACCGTAAATGAGATTGTCTTGAAGTTACTGACTTCAAACGGCGAGTCGTACAGAACGTCAAAATTCTCTGCGCGAAATGTATTGCGTTGACCTACAACTGCCGGTAACCCCGTTGCCACTTTCCAAACATCGGGAGCTAACACCCGCACAGTCGAGGCAGCGGTTAGTTGGCCCTCCGGATACATAAGCAAAGCTGCGTTATTCCAATAGGCATGACCGGAATTAAGTTCGTTGGTTCTCACTGAAAGCTCGTTTGCGTAAACTCTGTATGTCGCGTGCCAGTTGCGAGTGCCATTCGTCTTAATTCGCCAGGTGTTCTTGTTGATCTTCTCCCATTTCAACTGCTGGCCCGCGCCGTTAGTCGCCCCAAAATCTTGAACATGACGCTCGAACTCACGGACCAGGTAAGATCCCGGCGTCCATACCGGCATCATCAACGATTCTTCAGCTGGTCCATCAGCACGCCGCTTGATTTCAATATCAACTTCCAGCATATGCGTGTGCGGCCGCGACATGCCGACAGTAAACGAGATGTCCAGCGGCTGGTTCGCGATTCCAGTGACCTGTGCCTGCGTCAGAGCAGACGCAATCAACAGCAGCACAACTGCCGCTAAAGTGATCGATTTTCTTGGCATGGGGCGGCTTATCCTTCAATAGATGTGATGGCGAATGTTACTACGAATCTTGAGTATCAAACACTCTCGCAAAACTTTTGCGACGAAAGACCGGTCAAATTCATATCTAAACAAATAGGGCACGAAGAGGACGATATGCAGGTTGTTAAATGCGGACAATGCGGAACGAAGAATCGCGTAGACGAAGCGCGTCTGGCTAGAAGCGACGCGAAATGTGGAAAATGCGGTGCGCCGCTGCCAGCCGGCGCCACAGACGCAGCAGAAACAAAGCCCGTTATTGTTACCGACGCGACTTTCGATCGCGAAGTGATGGGCATCACCGGCCGGCCGGTATTGTTGGATTGCTGGGCTCCGTGGTGTGGGCCTTGTCGCATGGTCGGACCGATCATGGACCAGTTAGCGTCGGAGTCAGACGGTCGATATCGCATCGCGAAGCTGAATGTTGATGAGAATCCGGGTATCTCGTCGCGTTATCAGATCGCCAGCATTCCCACGATGCTGATTTTCAAAGACGGAAAACTGATCGATCGCTTGATCGGCGCACAGCCGAAACAAGCGATCGTTGAGCGACTCCGGTTGGCCACACAATTCAGGGCCGGAGCATGATACGGGACGGGAGATACTGAGACGGGGAACGGGCCCGGAGATGCATAACGTCCCACTCGAACGAAACAAAGCGACGTGCAAAAGATCGGCACTCAGGTTCCATCGAAATAGCGCAAGCTCCCATAAATGCAAGTAAGGAAGGGTGGCTTGCCCCCGCTCAATATCCCTTCCATTCAACGTTGAGAGTAAGGCGGATTGAGCGGGGGCAAGCCACACCTTCCTTACTTGCATTATGTTCACTTGAATGGTTTCGGTGAAGATTGCGCACTGACCTTTTGCACGTCACCCGTTGTCCCGCGTCTCCCCGTCTCCGTGTCCCCGCTTCTCCGCTTCCACGTATGCTGTGATACCTTGTGCGCGGTATCGCTTCTTTAGACTAAGCATTCCTTTTGCGCTGGAATGAAACGCTCACCGCTTATCGTCATCTTCACCACAGTCTTTATTGATCTCGTGGGATTCGGGATTGTCATTCCCGTACTCCCTTTTTACGCTGAGGGCACCACCTTCAATGCAACGCCGCGAACTGTCGGTTTGTTGTTCGCTTCCTACTCAATCATGCAGTTGATCTTTTCACCCGTTCTAGGAGGACTCTCTGATCGATTCGGACGGCGACCAGTACTCTTCATTTCAATAATCGGAACGGGAATCGGGTTCCTGATCCTTGGACTCGCGAACACGTTGGCACTCCTGTTCATCGGGCGGATTCTGGATGGAATTACCGGAGGAAACATCTCAACGGCTCAGGCCTATATCGCCGATATCACGACAAAAGAAAATCGTGCGAAAGGCATGGGATTGATTGGCGCCGCGTTCGGTCTCGGGTTCATCTTCGGTCCGGCAATCGGAGGCATTCTCAGCCGCTGGGGCATTCACGTTCCCTTCTTCTTTGCCGCGGGTTTGTGTTTCGCGAACGCTTTACTTCTGTATTTCACGTTACCTGAAACCGTAACTCCCGATCACCCGGCACGAGCATCCGCCACCCGTGGCCGAGGTATGTCGCAACTGATCAGATCACTAAAACAGCCGCGGCTCGCGTTCGTTTTAGTCATCTACTTCATGTTTGTTGTCGCGTTCTCGATCATGACGACGTCCTTCTCGCTCTACGTCATGTTCCGGTTCGGCTACGATGCGCAACACACCGGTTACATCTTCGCGTACGTTGGCTTGATTTCCGTGATTGTCCAGGGCGGATTGATTGGTCGACTGGTGAAACGTTTTGGCGAACTGCCCCTGGTAGTGTTCGGTGCGCTCTGCTTTTCGTTGAGTTTGTTTGCTGTGCCTTATGTTGGACCGGCTGCCGGAGGGTTGGCCGGTCTATTGATCGGAGGTGGCGTTTTCGCGCTCGGGAACTCACTAGCAACACCGGCTTTGACAAGCCTGGCGTCGAAGAGCGTGGGCGAAAGTGAACAGGGAACAGTATTAGGAGTTACTCAATCGGTTGCGAGTCTCGCGAGAGCGGTTGGCCCATCTCTGGCAGCTGTTTTGATCAATAGTCGGGCGGCGCATGTAGGTGCCGATGGCCAGCCGCATTACATGAGCGATTACTCCCTGTTCATAACATTCTGGACTGCAGCGGCGATCATGTTCGTAGCGTTCTTGTTGGCTGTGTACTTTGTCCGTAAGACTTACACAACCGAAGCGGCCTACGCGGAGTTATAAGAAACGACGTATCAAAAAGAGGATCAGGCTGAGTGCGAGTGAGATGATCAGCATTGAAACAATTGGTACGTAGAGCTGAGTGTGTTCCCCTTCATATCTGATGTCGCCAGGTAAACGTCCGAACCAGTTCAGCCCACCCGCGTAGATCAATACTCCCGCTACCAACAAACAAGCGCCACTAACGATCACGAACAAACCAACAGTTCGATTCATCTTCGCAAACTCACGCAGGAATTATTAAGCCGCAGATTTTCGCAGATAAACACAAATCAGAAATTAAAAACAAAGCCAGCGCCCGCTAAGAGTGTTCTGATCTGTGTTCATTTGCGAAAATCTGCGGCTTCGTAATTACTTCACGAATTGTCCCAATGGCCCGTCAGGGTTTACGTGTTCTTTGATCGCCGAGTAAGGAACCATGACAAACTGCGGACCCGCAGCGTATGGGGCAACCTGATACGAGTCGAAGTTAATACCGAGGCCTTTTTTCGTAATCGTCCAGCTTTCGTAATTTTTCGATGTCGGACCCGCGCCTTCTTTAATCCAGCGATCCTCTAGCATCGAATCCGGCCCCTTTTCCTTCCCCACTTTCTTTAACTCGTTAACACAATAAGTCGAAAGCGCTTGCAGATACTTTGAGCCGGGTTTGAAGACATCGCCCAACTTAAGTTGCTTGCCATTCTTCAAATCATAATTGATGACTGCGGTGTAGGAGTTGGGATGTGCGGCGCCCTGATAGTAGCTGCCGACGCCGAATTCAACACTGACAAGATCGTCCTGGGCCAGCGCGATCGTGTACGCGACGTTCATGTCGCTGCCCATTGATCCTTCGGGTCGCGGCTCCTCACCTGCTTTGGGCGCCATATCTTTCTTGAATGATCCAACCTGCTTGGTTGCGAACCCTCGCAAGAGTTGATTTAGCTTTTCAAAGTTTGGATTGTTGCCACCCGTTAGTTGCGGATAGTTGGCATCAATCTCATACATCAACTTCTTATTACTCTCCTTGATCTGTTTATGAACGACGTCGACGTCACCCGTGAAAAAAATCGGTTCCTCATGAACAGAAAACGCCGTTTTCTTGTCCGCACCTTGTTCACCTTGCGGCTTAGACCAGTTCCCCGCGATGCTCACCAGACCGTCTTCTTTATCAACTGTCCACACACCGCGGAATTCACCGGTTTGCTTGCCCGCTGGATCGAATTCCTGCAACACGACGTTTCCCGAATTATCGATCGTGCCTCGCAACAAAATTTTGGTGCCTACCTTTTGGTAAAAATAATGACCGGTTAGCTGCTCAGCGCTCTTGAGCAATTTCATTTGCAGATCGAGAGTATTGCCGATTGAGCCTTTGAAAAACTTTGACTCGGTCGGAGTCGCTGCGACGCCTCCAGCTGCGTGCTGCTGTTCACTAGTTGGCGACGCGGACTGCTGCGCGCCAGTCGACGAAGGCGCCGATCCTCGCTTACAGCCGACAATGACTAGGGCCAGGAGGCAAAAGAGAATGACAGACAGTTTTGAGGTCATCAGACTCAAACGGTGGATGTATTGATAAGGCGCATTATCTCCGGGCGAATCTCAACGAAGGTCAATTGACTGAGTTTCCCGCCACTGAAGAGATCGTTGTTCGTTACTTCGGCAATGACGAACGGCGGTTGAGGAAACGCCTTCATTTCTTCATCTGAGTCGAAACTGACCTCGGCTAACACCAGACCAAACAAGTCACCGAGGAACATATCAACTCCGAAAGTTTTGCCATCAAACTCGAATTTATACCGGTTCTTTCTGATTTCATTGCCCTCGAAGACTGCCAGTGTGTCAGCCTCGAGGGCGTTGAGATACGTGTTGGTAATGACCGTGCGCGAAAGGTCGCCCGGCTTAAGCGCATATTTCTGCGTGAACTTCACGGTCCACTTATTCGTGCGCGGATCACGCACTTTGCGAATCCGCAGACGTGTGCCCGTAATGTAGTTGTCGGTGATCTGAACGTGAGGATCCACCCGCGTTAGTCCTGGAGGCAAATCCTGCAGGACGTAACGACGTTCGCGTTCGATGCGCGCGTATTTGCTTTCGGGAACGACCGTGTTTTGCTCAGTTAGTTTGGCGACACCCATGGCGCTACATGCCGCTCTTCCATCCAGCAACGGTCTTTTCGAAAGCGGCCAAGTTGGCTGGGTCAACCTTATCCGTTTTGCCCCGTTGGATAGCTTGTTCCGCCAGAGCAAACGCTTCTGCTTTCTTTCCAGCTTTGAAAAGCGCTCGTGCCTTTGCGGAAAGGTTGCCGAACGTCTCCTTCACCTTGATGGAACGCTCGAGCCAGGCCATGCCTTCTTCGTCGTCTGTAGCGATGTTGTTTCGGATAGTGAAGTTCGCTGCCGACAAAGGCGTCTGCCAGTCGTCAGGCTTGGCGGAATTAACTGCTGCGCGTGCGTGTGCGAGCGTAGTTACCATCACATCCGGAACTTTAACGGTGAAAGGTACCGTCACCTTTTCCCAACGGATATTCACTTGAGCTGAATCATCAGTTACTGGCTCGATGGTGTACTCCAACCACTCCGTATTCTCATTTCCCCACTGTGGTTTGGCTTTAACCCGCAGCGTATCTTTTGCCGCATCGTAATCGAAGCTGCCCCACTGATTCGCGGTTCCGTTAAAGACGATGGTCCATTCATCTTTGGTTGGAATTGTGTGCAAGCTGTAGCTGCCAGCGGGTAGTTTTTGACCGTTGATCAAAACGTCATCGGTTACCTGGAATGTGGTTGCTTCGTTTGCGCCAGCGCGCCACACGTGACCCCAGGGAACAATGACGGCATCTTTCGGTCGCACGTTCTGGTTGTCGAGAGTCGCTTCGCCCTTAACTGATTCGACTTGCCCTGGTAGCGGATCACCCCAGATCTTTCGTCCCTTCACACCTGGACGACTGTAGGTGATGGTGACGTCAGTAACACCGATCGTTTGCATCACACTGGCCTTTTGACTCGGCCGTGGAGTGCGTATCTGTGCTGTTGCAGACAACGCACCAACAGTGACTACTACCAGAGCGAACAAAGATACGTAGAGACGGTTAATTGAATGCATTGGACTTTCTCCTCGGGTGGTTTTGACCCGCATTATGTAACGGCTCGATGGAACACGGCAACAGTTGGTGGCGTCTTTGTTTAACCGCGGTCTCTGCGTCTCTGCGTTCTCGGCGTTTACCTTGCGCCTCAGAAACACTCAACAAACCAGAACCATAGATCCAAACGAATTCCTGGTTTCTCGAATTTCCGCGACAGTTCGCCATAAAACGCAGAGGACGCAGAGACGCAGCGCAGCTTAGCCGCAACCAACATGAGCCACAGAGACACGGCTTTGCCGCCCGATGTGCGGCGACGGCTCTGCCTCGCCGTAACGTGCCTCTCTCTCATTATGGGCTGTGCCCTTGGTTCGGTCTTTGACCTCGCGTTTGGGCGCCACTCAGCATTGACGTGGGGTCATGTGAGTCGAAGGGCATAGCCCGAACCAGGGGCATAGCCCAATGGGAAGAAGCACGTTACGGCGAGGCAGAGCCGTCGCCGCTCATCGGGCGGCAAAGCCGTTCTTAAAAAGTTCTCAGAAAAACAAGAACTTACGAACTTGCTACGCAGAAGAGACGAGCATCCAAAGACTGACAGCCAAACTCTAGGCCAGACAGCAATCTTCTTTTGCCACAAGGTTTCACTTCGTGCTACAAGATGGCTTCACGCAGCAGTTCTTCATCCAAAACCCATTTTCAGTTTGTCATCTTAAGATCTGGAGGAGAGTTCCGATGTCCACTAACTTTCTACGTCGGCGCACGCTTCGTGTCAGCACTTTCGCTGCTCTTATCGGCCTGGGGAGCTTCCTCCTCTTCAATTACTCGACTCGCGTCGGCGCCCAAAATGGCGTTGGTTCGGGCACACGCCTGCTTCGCACGCCGACGGTTAGTGCTACACAGATCGGGTTCGCATACGCCAATAACATCTGGGTCGTGCCCCGCAACGGAGGGAGCGCTCGACGTATCACCAGCTTTCAGGGCCAGACAACGAATCCGCATTTCTCTCCTGACGGAAAGTGGATCGCATTCAGCGGTGAGTACGCCGGAAACTTTGATGTGTACGTAGTCCCTTCCGAAGGTGGTGAACCGCAACGACTCACCTGGCATCCGGGATCTGACAGCGTTGAAGGCTGGACGCCCGATGGCAAGTCAGTTCTCTTTTCATCGACGCGCGCAACCTGGGCCCCAAGCGGTGCGCCAAGATTCTGGACAGTTCCCGCTACCGGCGGCGTAGAAGAACCAATGCCACTGCCGCGCGCCTACCAGGGAAAAATCTCTGC
>DATJKB010000330.1:0-5968 GCA_035491875.1 Pyrinomonadaceae bacterium
CATAACATTGGAAGTAGGTTGGTAGTCAGATCTGCATCAAAGTCGATTTGGGTGGTAACCAGTTTCGTGTTAGTTCGTGTGACTTCGTGGATCGCCCTTGTTTCTCCGGACAAACGAAACGATCCACGAAGTCACACGAACTAAACACGAACCAAGTTACTTCCGACTCACGCTAGATGTGACTTGGGCCAAGCCTAAGCAAGGTCTTCCCGATGAACCCCTAAAAAAGACTGGAACTGGCCTAATTCCCTTCCAGAAAGTCTCTTGACATCTTTAGGCTCAATGGTTTAAAAGTAGTTAGTCTTCGTTGAGCCAACGGAGACGCGTCCTTCCTGGTCTCATCCCCGCAGAGATCAAATCCAATTCAAGCCCCGAGGTGCAACATGTCGTTTCCGCTTCTGTCTACCCTCCGCTCCAGCGATCTAGCTATAGATCTTGGCACTGCCAACACGCTCGTCTACGCGAAAGGGCGCGGCGTCGTCCTCAGCGAACCCTCGATTGTCGCTATTAATAAGGTGACCAATAGTGTCGAAGCTGTTGGCAAGGAAGCCAAAGAGATGTTAGGCCGGACCCCCGGCAACATCGTCGCGATTCGCCCGATGAGAGATGGGGTAATTGCCAATTTCGAAGTTACGGAGAAGATGCTCCAGCACTTTATCCGTAAGGCGCACAATGGTCGCACGTGGGTTAGTCCGCGCGTGGTGATTGGTATTCCAAGTGAGATCACTCAAGTAGAACGCCGTGCGGTTGAAGACTCCGCCTATCGCGCAAAAGCATCTGAAGTTTACCTGGTGGAAGAAGCCATGGCCGCCGCAATCGGTGCCGGACTTCCGATCACAGAGCCCCATGGCAACATCGTCGTTGATATCGGCGGCGGCACGACGGATATAGCCGTGATCAGTCTCGGCGGTATTGTCTACGCGCGTGCGGTCCGCACCGCGGGCGATGCCATGGATACCGCGGTTGCCGATTACGTGAAGCGCAAATACAACTTGCTGATCGGTGAGCGAACCGCCGAAGAGATTAAAATTCAACTGGGCAGTGCGTTCCCGTTTGATGAGCCATTGCGGATGGAAGTCCGCGGCCGGAACCTGGTCGAAGGCGTGCCGAAGACGATTGAAGTAACTGATGAAGAAGTGCGTCAGGCACTCGACCCGGCAGTGAGTTCAATCATCAATGCGGTGCATGTTGCACTCGAGCGAACACCACCTGAACTTTCCGCTGACATAATCGATCGCGGCATCGTGTTGACTGGTGGCGGAGCGCTCTTAAAGAATCTAGATAAGCGATTAAAAGTGGAGACGGGACTTCCGGTATTCATCGCGGACGATCCGCTTACGTCCGTAGTACTCGGCGCCGGCAAGATGCTCTCCGACTTTGCCCTGCTCAAGAGAGTGAAGTGGGAGAATACTTTGCAGTATTAGTCCGTTGTCAGCTGTCCGTAGTCCGTTGTTTGCTTTGCGCACTGTTGTCTGAACTTTGTGCTTGTTCCGTCATTGCGTGGTGTACTGGAACAACGCTAGTACAAAGAGCAAAGAAAGAAGTTATAAAGATCAAACAGACTACGAACTACGGACAATGGACAACGGACCAGGTATGTTTGATTCACCCGAACAACAGAATCGGATTCAACTCATAATCACGTTGCTCGCGAAGCTCTATATCGTCTTAGAGCTGTCGCCTGACGGTTGTCCCATTTGTCGAAAAATACTGACGCACGACGAAGAATGTCCTATCCTACTCGCGTGGTCGTTATTGGACGCTCAGCAGCAACATGACGCACGCGCCACGATTCGGACACTAGCTTTGAGCATCGGCTGCGATGAATCAGTAGCCGATCCAGTTACGCACTAACGCAGATTTCAACGAGCCGGGGGCAACACGCCATGAAACAATGCCCCAAATGCAATTCGTCATTTCCCGATACGGATAAATTCTGCGAAGTCGACGGTTCTGTTCTCGTCGCCGCGGAAGATCCGACCCACACGACATCTAATTCCCCGCGTGACAAGAAGATTCTCCCTCTTCTGGCTGTCATGGGTGTGTCAGTGGGCGTATTGTTGGTTTTTATGTATCTGACGTTCTTACGGGGGAGGACAACGCAGGAAGTTTCAGCAGGTTCCCATAACGAAGCGCAACTTCAGGTTGCGACTTCACTGCCGTCACCGGCTTCTCCCGCTCCATTAGAAAGTCCTTCAATTGCACCTTCGCCGTCACCTTCCCCTTCACCGAGTGTTCAACCGTCTCCATCACCACAAGCTTCTGCAACACCGCTTGAGTTGAATTCGACTCCGATTGCAACCAAACCAGGGGCGCCAGCCCAGACTGGTCAGGTCATCATTAGATTGGTGAGTGGGGCAAAGATTGAGGCGGAAGAGGTGTGGCAAACTGGCGAGGGCCTCTGGTATCGAAAGGGCACTGTCATAAGTTTGCTGGATCCAAAGAACGTGGAAAGCATAGATAAGGTCGCCGCAACTCCAGAACCAACCATCCTTAAAGTTCCTTCGCCTTGATGAGTGAACCTTTGCCATTACAGCGCGACGTACAAAATCATCAGCACTCAACCAACACGAGGACAAATCAAGCTCAGATAAATGCAAGTGAGGAAGGGTGGCTTGCCCCCGCTCAATGTCCCTTCCATTCAACGTTGTGATTAAGGCAAATTGAGCGGGGGCAAGCCACCCTTCCTCACTGCATTTTGTTTGCTTGAGTGATGCCAGTGTTTGTTGAGCGCTGATGATTTTGGACCTCACCCGATGTTGTTGAAGGTTGATTGTTTTTAGCTTGGGAACGTTCCGAATCATTCGGCAATTGGCAATCGGTAATACCTTCTGTTTCAATAGCACCAACGCTCTTCAGCTGTAGCCCCAGACAGGATGAAGCGGCTGGGGTCAATGATGTTGTTAGCAAACTTTCCCCGCACCATCGGGTTTGCATTTCTTCTGATTCTCTGCGTCCGCGGCGAGACTGCGTTCGCCACTTCACTTCCTTCACAATTCGGCAGCATTAAAGGCAAGGTCGTTGCTGACATACCAGATCAGCAGAAGCCTATCCCCGGCGTAACCGTCATGGTTAGCGGCAGTGTAATTGGCAACAAGAAACTTCAGGCAATCAGCGATGACGAAGGTGCGTACAGTTTCACTGGCTTAACGGCGGGTGATTACACCCTTACAGTAGAACTGAAAGGCTTCGATAAGTACGAACAAAAGGTCAGCGTACAAATTGAGGCGACGGTTGAGTTGAATATCCTGCTTGCACCGACCGCGATCACCGGCACAGTTACTGTTACCGATGACCAAACGAGTGCGAGCAAAACTGAATCGAGTGTGCCAGGGGTAATCACGACTGCGACATTGCGCGACGCGCCGTTGATCGATCAGCGATTCCAGGATGCATTGCCGTTGTTGCCCGGCATCATTCGTGGTCCAGACGGCACACTCAACATCAAAGGCACACGCCCCACACAGAGCGGCATCCTTGTGTCCAGCTTGAACGTCACTGATCCTGTAACCGGTAATCCCGCAATCGCCTTGCCAATCGAAGCGGTCGACACGATTCACGTCTATTCCAATCCCTATTCCGCTGAGTTCGGGAAGTTCACCGGCGCAGTCACTTCAATCGAGACGCGCTCGGGCAGTAATCGTTGGCGTTACCTGGTCACCGGGGTGTTACCGCGCCCTCGCCTCCGCGATGGCAACATTTTTGGCATTGGCGCAGTGACGCCGCGGATCGCTGTCGGCGGACCAATTAAGAAGGACAAACTGTTCTTCTTTCAGAGTCTCGAATACCGTTTTATTCGCACCGATGTTCCAAGCCTCGAAGATCTCAACGAAAGTCAGCGCGATATTCGTCGCGAGAGCTTCGACTCGTTTTCGAGAATTGATTGGGTAGTCAATTCGATTCACCGTCTGACAGGAAGCTTTTCGCTCTTTCCGCTGAAGCTCGACTTCGCGAACCTTAATACCTTCAATCCTTCTGTAACCACCGCGAATATACATAACCGCGGTTGGTTCGCAGCTTTGAACGAACAAGCAGCTTTTCAATCAGGAGCGTTGCTCCAATCCGCTTTGAGCGTCAAACAGTTTGACGTCGATGTGTTTGGCAATACAGGAGCGCCCTACTCAATCACTCCTGAGCGACGCTTTGGCGGTTGGTTTGATCGACAACATCGTGTCAGCCGTCGTTACGAATGGCTCGAAATTCTCAACTTTGCGCCGAGGAAGTGGAACGGCGATCACGCAATAAAGGCAGGCCTCGACTTCGTTCACGCATCTTTTCGCGGTAGCGACACTAGCCAGGCCCTGCGTGTTGTTCGCGCCGATGGTACGACCAGCCAGCTAATCGAATTTGTCGGCGCGGGAGCGTTGGATCAAAGTGAGAATGAGTTCTCAGCCTTCGCACAAGACAAATGGTCACCGCGCACCTGGCTCACGCTTGACTTCGGTGTGCGTTTCGATCGCGACGGCATCGGTCAGCGAAACAACTTCGCGCCTCGTGTTGGCTTTGCGCTACTGCCAACCGGCGCAGATCAAACTGTAGTGCGCGGTGGGGTCGGTCTCTTCTACGACAAGATACCTTTGAACATCGGAGCGTTTGAACAGTTTCAGAACTTCAAAGTCACGACGTTTGGCAGCAATGGAACTACGGTCGCCGATGGCCCACGTTTATATACGAACACAACGGCTGCGAGTGCACTGGAGAATCCCTACAGCGTCGCCTGGAGCTTGCAACTGGATCATGAGTTTACGTCGCGCTTTTTATTGCGCCTGGGTTATGAGGAGCGACGTACGCGCAACGACTTCATCATTGAACCAGTGAAGGAAGGAACGGGTTCCGGAGTTTTGCTTTTAGACAACACTGGCCGTTCGGTCTATCGCGAATTCCAGGTGGTTGGGCGCGCGCGTTTGCAAGAGAAACGGAATGTCTACGCGGCTTATGTGAAGTCAGAAGCGCGCGGAGACCTGAACGACTTCAACTTATATTTTGGCAATCTTCGCGATCCGATTATTCGGGCGAATGAGTATGGCCTACAGAATTTCGACTCGCCTCACCGATTGCTCGCCTGGGGTGATTTTGGTTTGCCATGGGATCTGGTAGCGACGCCTGTAGTCGAATGGCGGAGCGGTTTTCCGTTTTCGACAATAGATGAAGATCAGAATTTCGTTGGACCACGAAACGATGGCGGTCGGTTTCCACCGCTGGTGACATTCGACATTCTGATTACGAAAGGCGTGACCATTCCCTTCCGCGGCAAGAGGTACAAAGGGCGAGTGGGATTGTCAGTCTTCAACATCACAAACCACTGGAATCCGCGCGATGTTCAAAACAACATCAACAGCAGCCAGTTCGGCACCTTCTTCAACAGCGCCTACCGAAGCTTCCGGACAAAATTCGAGTTGGTTAAGTTCTGATATCCTCAACGCAGTGGCAAAACAGTCAGTACCGAAACGCGGTAGCGTCGGGTCACGTGCGATATGGCCAAGAAAACCCGACGCTACCGCGGTACTGACTGTTTGCCACTGTGTTGAGTAACGTCGAACGAACGGGTTCGACAAACGAATCAAGATTTCTTCTTGTCATTCACCCGAATTTTTGGATCTCCTCCATCTTTTCGACTTCACAACTTTTTACAATTCACGCCGAACTTTTCCGCAACCTCATCAGTATTACCGAGCAGCCTAACATCTAGTAACGCATACCGACTTCCGAAATAAACCAGAAGGCCTGCCACAATTTAGACCAAGAGGAGACTGCCATGAAGAAAGTGCCTGGCTATTCACTATCACTTTGCATGTCCATTCTAGTAATCACAATTCTGACGCTGACTGCTGCCAACGCGCAGCAAAACGGCTCGACCGCAGCAAAAAACAACAATGACGTCGGGGCTTCGCAGCGCTCATATCAGCAAGCGCGTTGGGTGCTCGATGAAGGTATCAAGGCCATGGGCGGGCTCGAAGCCTTACGCGCC
>DATJKB010000331.1:0-4454 GCA_035491875.1 Pyrinomonadaceae bacterium
GCTCGGGGAAATGGACCGTCAGTTGACGCGGATGCTTGGGGCCCTACGGGAAAAGGTTGGGAATAACTATCTTTTGGCAGTGACCGCGGACCATGGTATGCCGCCGGAACCGTCGTCACCGGACCGCCGGCACCTTGCGCCAGCGATCATAGACCTGTTGCACCAGAAGTTTGATCCTGCGGCAAAGCAGCTGATTACATCTTTCGAACCGGAGAATTGTCAGATCTTCGTCGATGAGCACCGACTGTCAGATCTTGGTCTGAGGCTGCGCGACTTAGCTCATTTCCTCGAATCACAGCCGTTTCTTTTTGCGGTGTTTACAAACGACGATGTGCGACGTGCGGCTGACGCCTTGAAGCCTGTGACGCCGCCGACGCGCAGGCACTTGAAGTACAAATAGAGTCACTGACCCTACACGTTATCGCCGAGCATTCCCATGAAGAACTTTCGACGCTCTATTATCATGTCGGTCTTGAAGAGCTATCGGTCAAAAACTTTGACTTGACGCTGGAACGAGATCCCGCTAGCGATAGCTACACGCTCTTTGCGTGACTCATTTCTCGATCCCATCAGAAAAGATCCGGCTTTCATTCAATTCAATGACCGAGATCAAGACTGCTGGGAAGGTTACCGCCGCGAATGTGGATGAGAGGCTCTCGTCAATGTCAAAACATTCTCATGCTGAGATGGGGCTAAGATGGTGGCGGGACGTGTTGATACTAAGCCAGACGAAGCGATGCCTTGACGACCGCTAGCCGCCTAAATACTGGCTCATACCGTTTCGTGAGATTAGGTTGGGCCACCTTCACAGGACTTAAAATCCGTTGTCCGCAAGGACGTGCGGGTTCGACTGTTTGTACTGTCAGCTGTGCTGGCCATCGCCACGTCCGCAGCGCCGCACAAACCGGGCTGCCGCCACTAATCGACCGCGAGAGTTTCTTCGGCAATACCGAGATTGCTACTCTGTCAATCTCGCCCGATGGAAAGCTGTTCTTTAAGTGCTACTTGATTGCGGCGGCGGCGCGACCGTCACCGGCAGCCGCAACTGCAGGCGCACTTTGCGCTTTCTTTTGCTCGAGCTGCTCTTTTTTCTTTTTCAGCCCATCGAGTGCCGCCTTCTTAGCTTTATCGTTCTTCGGATCCGGAAACACTTCTAACGCGCGGTCGCAGGCGGCGAGTGCGCCATCGATGTCGTCCATATTTTCACAGATATCAACCAGTTTCGTGAGCACATCCAGATCAAACTGGCCCAATTCAAACGCTCGCTTTGCATGCACTTTAGCGGCAGTACGATCCTGCAGCGAAAGAACAGGCACGGTTGCAAGCAGCCCTGCCAGGCGAACGCGCACCACGGCATCCTCCTGGATTTCCATTGCTTCCTGGAGCGTCGTCAGTGCTTCCTTATACTTGTGTTGTTGCTCCATGTACTCAGCCCAATCGAGTTTGCCCTCGTAAGTAGTCGGCACCGCAACAACCTCCATCGAGTCACGAGGAGAATCCTGACGCCAATTCTTGACGCGTTCCAGCCACTCGTCATCGAGCAACGAGTCGCGAATGACTTCCAATCGATACGGTTTCTTGTCTCCATCCAACAACATTTTGAACTCGTTAAGTTCTCCGCGACCCTGAGCTGCGTTCCAACACGACAACAGGTCTGTTGCTGTCCGGATTCCATAACTCCGCAAGGTCCGCCGCACGCTCTTAGCCGGAGCAACAACATCCTCTTCTTCGATAATGTGCAGGTACAGGATTGCTTGGTCCATCCAGTCGACCAGACGCGGGACAGGCATCTGAGTTTCCAGTACGAGATGAATCAAGTCGTGATGCGCGAAGCTTTCAACGTTGACTATGCCTTCCTGCTCTAACCTCGCTCGATCGTAGAGGTCGATGCCTTCAAGCTTGGTGAGTGGATGTTTTTCAGCTTCAGGAACTAGTTTGCCGGCAGCTTGTTTGCGAAACTTCTCTCTCACAAAAGTGAAAAACTCGTCAGGAACGATTCCAATAAGAAAAGCGATCATCAATGTGGCAACCGACGTTGGGCTAAACAGCTCCAGCACCCAACTCAGCACCGCCACCACAAGAATTCGGATCGTGATATAGCCGTAAGCCTTTGGTTTTAGATCGCCGCGCGCATAGCGCCTTGCGATCAACTGCAAGCCAAAAAAGTAGGCGCCGAGAAAACCGAACGCAAGAACTCCCCGTTCGGGAAACAACGGATGTGCGGCCCCCGCCGCATCCATCGAGCCAACTGGTTTGAATGCTGCGAGCCAACCCATCGTAACTACAAACGCGCAAACCAAAACGGGCCACCGGGTTCCAGGCGCGAGACGTCCGCGCCCGTCGTCCTCCGGACCAAACGCCTCATGAATTTGAGACCCATACTTTGCGTCGATTTGCGAACGGATTTGCAAGCCCCAATCAAGCCGAAAGAGATCACGATAAAGCCGGTTTCTCAAAGTGCTTAATTGATACCGATCAAATAAAAAGAACAACAGGACCGGCATCAGGGAAGCTATCCCGATGAAGCAAACTTGCAGGATGCGCGCGAATAAGATCGTTGATGGCGAGGCGAGTAACGATCGGCCGTCGCCAAAAAAGAAAACGGTTGCGGCGGGCAAACCCAGCCCGATGGCAAGGATCATGATCAGACTTACAGTTTGGCCCAAGCCGCGCGCAAGAAGTCGAAACGAGCCTGTTTTGTAGATAGCAACTGCGGCGACAATCACCACGAGGATGACTGCAGCTGAGATCCAAACCGCGAGTTGATATGTGAACCGAGACTGGAACAATGCGGGGGTGTCCTGACTGGCTGCGATGGCTCCGGCGATAGCCAGCATGAATCCGAGCATCATTACCAGACCTAGCAGTATTTCCATGAGATCACTTGGGGGCGCGGCAAAATGCGTGAGTGTACCTTCACGACTGGCCGCTGAGAGATCGAAACCTATTAAGTCTTCATCCTTGAACTGGCGCTGCTCTAGTGGCGCGAGCACGATCTTCTGGTCGCTGGCTCCAATAATCTCGAGCTGCCTGGGGGTGTTGTTTCGTATGGTCCGCATAGTTTCTCCAATGGCGTAAGATCGGAGGAAAGTCACCCGTTCGAACTGAAAATATTTAGATCAGAGATTCCAAAATTGATCAGTTCGAAAATGACAGGCTGACGCGTTGAATGAAGCCGGCGGAACTGAGGACCAGCCTGTGTTAGACGCGCTCTAAATACACCGTTTAGCGGCGCCGGTCAATATTTAAATGCGCGCGGGAGACGCTGTATTTGAGAACCGGCGAAATTAAAGATTACGCGCGCACCCAGCGGACGATCTCGGATAGAGTGAATCTTTCCTGATGAATATTACGTCGTCTACTCTCTTCATCGGAGTCCATTCGCATGATTTGCAGCCTGAGTAGGTTGCGGTCCGGATCATCGTCACGTACTAGTGATCATGCCAACACCCCATCCGGTTGAGGTGTTACAATCCCCTCTCGAAATTCGCCAGCGTGTTTAGATTGAAAAATAATTCGTGTCTTTCCTTCCGAACAACCCGCGCCTGATCGCGTCGCTCAAAAAGACCTTCGCAGATTTGGCGACGCCAATCGACATGAGCATTCGTAACGTGTGGCGCGGCGCGGACCGCCCACCTGACGGAAAAATGGTGCTCGCTAATCAACTGCTTTCCGTCGCCAGACAATTCGTAGACGTTCGCAACTGCTCAATAGAGGAGAAGCAAAGTTACTTTGAAACCGTTTGTGGCTGGTTCGATCTCGTGTGTGAAGAGAATGCATTTCCTCTTCCAGCGCCGCAGCTGTTCAATCCGAATATTTCTCAACGCTTCGACCGCACACCGGTTGTTATCTCCTATCTCGAAGAATACGACCGCAGGTATGGATTCAATTATGCCGACCGGACACGCCATGCTCTCTTTCAGTTCGCCAATCTGGTGATCAAGTCTGACGGGACGGTGACGTCTGCCGAAGCGACCGCACTGCTCCAATTCAAAACGACGCTCTATCCACATGGTGGCGATTCTTCCACCGTGGAAGACAGTGCGCCCAAATCCAAAGTGACAGAAGTGACACCCACGGAAACATCCGCTGTAAAAGATGATCCCTCTCGCCCGTTGGAGGATTTGCTCGAAGAGCTGGACGCGCTCGTCGGCTTGCATCGCGTCAAGGCGGACGTACGCCAACTGATCAATTTTCTCAAGGTGCAAAAGATGCGCGAAGAAAAGGGCATGCTAGCGGCTCCTATTTCGCGCCATCTGGTTTTTTATGGAAATCCCGGAACCGGAAAGACGACCATGGCCCGACTACTGGCTCAGGTCTATCGATCCTTACAGATTCTCAGTCGCGGTCACTTGATCGAAAGTGATCGTGGCGATCTGGTCGCCGGCTACGTCGGACAGACGGCGCTAAAGGTTAAAGAAGTCGTGAGCCAGGCTCTTGGTGGCGTGCTCTTT
>DATJKB010000332.1:0-13759 GCA_035491875.1 Pyrinomonadaceae bacterium
GAGTTCTCACAACCAAACTTCTATATCAACCACATCACCATTGAACATGACCAGGTTGGTAAGGGCACAATTAAGTTTACGCGAAAGAACGAAGATGCTGAGGTCGTGGAGCCGTTGCAACTGTCGGCCGACGCAGCGACGCGGGTCATGGGTTTGTGGGAATCGCTGAAGTTTCTGGAGTCAGACACGAACTATCAGTCGAGTCAACATTATGCTCATCTCGGGGTTATGAAAATCGGGATGGAACGTGGCGAGCAGAAGCGAGTGGCTGAGTTCGATTGGACGCACAATACGGATGCGGCAGATCTCGTCGCAGAATACCGGCGTGCGGCCGATCAAGCAATCATGGTTTTCGACATTGCGATAGCGCGTGAGAACCAGCCGCTAAATGCGCCGAAGCTAATGGAAGGACTCGAATCGCTTTTAAAGCGGAATGGCCTTTCCGATCCTAAGCAACTTCTGCCACTGCTAACGGACATCAGTACCGACGAGCGCGTTCCTCTAATCGCACGCAATCACGCGCAACGTCTAATCAAGAAGATTCAGAAGTAGTTTTATTCCACTGCTCGACAAGGTTGCAGAATTCAACTGCGCGATTTTCTGCCCAGAAACGATCCTCGCCGTTTCTCTTCGCGCCGATAAACGCGACATGCCCGCCCTTGTCAGTTTTCACGAGCAGCAGATAGGGATTATCAGCGAAGGCCTTTTCTCGTAGCGGTTCGAACGGAATGAATGGATCGTCCTCAGAATGCACGATCAAACCCGGCACTCGAATCTTCTCGACGAAACGAGCCGAACTGCATTGGTAGTAATAGTCATCTGCATTGGCGAAGCCGTGAGAGACCGATGTGTAATGTTCATCAAAGTCGCGGAGGGTCTTGACCAGGGGAAGTTTTTTTAGATCGTAACGCATCGGAAATAGTTTATGTTTGGCCCGTACTTTTCGTTTCAAGTTCCGCACGAAGTTGCCTTGATAGACCCAGTTCTTCCTTTGCTGAATCAACGCTGTGCTGGCGGCGAGGTCCACGGAAGGAGAGATCGCGCAAACAGCACCCAACTCGGGTGGAGGATCGTCGGCATATTCTCCAGCGAGCTTGAGCACGACGTTCCCGCCCAGTGAAAACCCAATTGGATAGATTCTCTTAAGTCCGTCCTTGGCAATTAGTTCTCTGATGATCGCGTCCAAGTCCCCACTCAAACCACCATGGTACAGAGTCGGCGTCAGGTGTTCAGTACCGCCGCAGTTTCGGAAGTTCACGCGAAGAACGTTGTAGCCTGCGCGAAACGCCTTGTCAGCCGTACCGATCATGTAGACCGATGCGGTCGATCCTTCAATACCATGCCAAAGGATTAGTGTCGGACACTTAGTCGGCTGCGATTGCCAGCGACAATGGGCCAAAATGTTGACGCCCGGCTCAACTTCAAACAGACGAGTTCCGTCAAGATTCGAGAATCGCTGAAATCGATAACGCCTGGGCCATGCGTAAGCTGCTAAAGTTTGCGCATGACTACCACTAAACACCGAGTGTGCATGAAATGGTTTGGTGGCAAATGCCTCTCCCACCGTTTTAAGGAAGTTGTGTACTTCTGTTGGACTAAATCTCTTCGAGCGATCCATGATGGGGCGACCAAAATCTAATTCACTAGTTCAACGGATAAATCTACCGTAGTGGTCTCACGATTGACGTGCGTGTTCCATTTGACTTGAGGGGCAGCACGGCCCTCGCCGCTTCGCTGTTGATAGATGCCGCGAAGAATCGCCCCCATGTGCTTTTTCGTAAACTCCATTCCATAACCGTCGTCGTAAATGTCGCCGGTCTTCAATTCCCATTTACTGGTCAACATCTTCGCTTCGCTGGCCGGGAATCCTTTTGTTGTCAGCGTGCCCATGCGAAATTGTACTCCCTCACGCACATCCATCTTATAGATAACCGTACCCGCGCTATCGTCAAATTCAGGCGTTGAGCGCACGCGCGCCATGATGAAGCCTTTCCGGCCATACGCTTTTTGAATCTCAGTAGTTGCTTTGTCTAGCTTGAGGCCATTAGCCGCTTTACCCGCCTCCATGTCCAACAGCGAATCGAGTTCGCCGAGTGTTAGTGCGTTATTGCCTGACCATTCTGCCTTTTGCCACTTGTAAATCCTGCCTTCGTCCACGGGAATCGTCACATCAACTCCACTCTTACATTTTGCGCTAGTCTCCGGCTTGGCTGCTGGCGGTGCGAAAGCTATTTTCAGATGGCCCAGCTCGCGGTAGATCTTCGATAGATTGTTTACCGCAAACAATCCGACGAACTTATTAGAGTAGTCAGTGCCTAAGAGCTCGCGCGCATTTGAAATCAGCTTGTCCTCTGATACGTTGGCCGCTCCCGGAAAATGTAATGTGCAGATTGGCAGCTTTATGTCTGCCACACTAAACACGTGTTCCTGCGCAGAACTTCCTACCGAATCCTGGGAAGCGATATGAGACACGGTAGCTTCGATTTTGTTTTCGTGCAGAAAGCGCTGCAGTGACTTTCGAATGCGATCAAGCGTGTCGCCTTCGTCGGGCGCGGTCCCTGAGAATGTTGGCACGTCACGTTGGATGGCCGTTACTAATTCAGCGTCAGTGAACCAGATAAAATTGTCGAAGATTACTCGCGAGCTTTTGAGTTGTGTTTCTTCGACCTTGAAAGTTATGGTCATCTGGTTGGCGGTCGCCCGGGTTTTGTAGGCGACATTCTTAAACATGCCGCTATCAATCAAGCGCTGGGCGGCGGCATCGAGTGCCGCGAGTTCAAATTGTTCTCCTACTTTTAGCTCGGTGGTGGCAAGCACTTGCTCAGGAGACAATCGATTGAGTCCCTCGAATTCGATCTTTGCGATTGTGAAGCGTTGTTGATGAGCACCAAAGAGGGACGTTGTTAGGAACAAGACGCCAACTGCGAGTAAAGCAACACGTGCTGTAACATTGCCCATTGATTTGATCCTGAGTTTGCTGGAGTGTGCACTGGCGGCTGAGCGGCCCAGTTTAACGTAAGCACGGCGCGACGAAAAGTCAGGAGCAGGAGCAGCAGGCAGGAGCCGGAGATTCACCGCGTCCCTCGTCTCCCCGTCTCAGCTCCATCCACTGCAAGCATGAAAAATAGACGGCCGACCCAAGCTGAAGTAATCGTTGAATACTGGGAGAGGCTTGATGCCGATTTTGCGGGCCGTCGCGAACTCCAGACGATCGCCACTGTGCTTCGCGAAAGGTTTGGTGGGGCAGCGCCGAGTCCGGCAGCGATCGCGCGCACGCTTGCGAACCAAGGTGTTCCGCTCGCTCACCCTGACGTGTTGGAGACCGACACAACCTGGCGCGTGCATCAGTTGCTGGAGATTGTCCCTGCAGATTTGGAAACCATAGATGCAGCATCGGTCACGGTCGAAAAGCTTCGCTCGATGACGAACATTGTTCAAGCAAACGGCATCGACCAAATGCGCCTTCGCGTTCGAGAGATTAAAGAAGAATTGGAACAACTTGCCAAGTCGCAAATTGGTAACGCTCAAAGAAGAGCCGTAGCCGCCGAACTCGCGGCGTGGTTGACCGTTTGGCTCCAAAATCCTGCCGTTTTTGACGACTGGTTGACCCTTCGCCGAGATTCTCCAGATTTCCTCCAGAAATTCAGATAAATCCTAGTGAAGACTTTCGGGAACTTTATGGCGGGTTACGGTGAATAGGTTATGAGTCCACGCTCGACAGTTTACCGAATGAACAAAAACGAAGAACTGGATGATAGTGAGTTGCTGCGGTCCATGCTGACCGGAGACGAACAGGCGCTTGTTGTCCTTTATCGCCGTCGCCAGGCAGCGATCTATCGCTTTGCTTATCAGATGTCCGGCTCTGTGTCGCTTGCGGAGGATGTAACTCAGGAAGTGTTCCTGTTTCTCATGCGCGAGGGGCATTTGTTCGATCCGGCCCGCGGATCTTTGAGTTCATTCTTGCTCGGTGTAGCGAGGAACTACGTACTGCGACGACTTAGAGGCGATCATTTATTGAGTCCGCTTTCAGAAGACGTGGAACCGGACGAGCACGCCAAGGATGCGAACCCCCTCGACGATCTGACGAGGACAGAGTCGATCGAGTCGGTTAGAAAAGCAGTGTTGAGTCTACCGGAGAGATATAGGGAAGTAGTTGTCCTTTGCGAACTTCAGGAAATGAGTTACGCGGAGGCAGCCGAAGTATTGGGGTGCGCGATTGGCACCGTCCGCTCGCGCTTGCATCGAGCTCGCGCGCTCTTGCTAAACAAACTGCAACCCGTGCGTGCTGAACCTGCTGAGACCGCGGTGAAATCAGAAAGGTGTTTTGCATGAACTGTCAGAAGTTTGAAGACGTTGTTGGCGACCTCGCGCGCGGCCAAATGATGGAGACGTACCTGCGCAGCACAGCGTTGAGCCACCTGGATGATTGCGTCAGGTGCAGCCAGAGATTTCGTGACGAACAAGCGTTAATGCGTGGTCTTCATGCGTTGTCGGTTCAAATGAGTTCGGTAGGTGCATCGACTGAGGTTGAGACACGTTTGAGAGAAGCAATGCGTGCGAGCCTCGTACCCCCGCCGGCGGTCGCGAAGGTTAGTCCTCGTCGCCTTTATTGGCTGGCCGTAGCCGCGGCAGTCGTGGTCTTTATCGGGTCCATCCTCGCCGCCAGCTGGCAATGGCAATCGAAGGGAAATAAGAGCGTGCCAGTAGAGTCTGCAGTTAAGGATGAATCACCAAAGAGTAGTCAGCCTAACAAGCAGGCAGTCGTTCGCAATGCTGAGACGCCGAAGACAGCGAAGCCAGTTATCCGCAGATCTCGTTCCACCGTTGCAACGCGACGAGGCCCCAGAGCAGCTGAAACCGTCGCGAATCACGCTAGTGAGATCGCAACCGATTTCATTCCTCTTGGGAACATCAACAGCACGAGCTTACAAGAAGGTGGAACCATTGTGCGTGTTGAGTTACCTCGCTCAGCGCTTGTGAGATTTGGTTTACCGGTCAACATGGACCGCGTCAATGAAAATGTGAAGGCAGACGTTTGGCTGGGTGTAGATGGGTTGGCCCACGCTATACGATTCGTGCATTAGAACTTGGAAAGGAAAACTGAGATGAAAAGAGTGATCGCAATTATGGTCCCCGCGCTATTTGTCGCTACCGCGGTGTCGTTTGCGCAGGTTAGGCAAAGCGTCGAAGGGACAGGAGTTGGTCAGAGGAGAGTGTCGCCTGACGAGACTGGAGTAGGCCAGAGGCGAGTGCCATCCGGAGGAACTTGGGTGGGCCAGAGGGGAGTGGCGCCTGAAGGAACGGGAGAAGGTCAGCGCAGAGTGTCGCCTGAAGGACCACCGCCACCACCGGCAGACACCTTCGTGTTTGTTGCCTCCGAGATGGGATTTGGCGGCAAGGTTGTTAAAGGTGCGCCTTACTCGGCCGAAGCAATTACTGAGACGACCCAGGTGCTTGCTGATGGGAACCGAATCGTGAACAAAACATCAAGCATCCTCTATCGGGATAGTGAAGGACGAACGCGTCGGGAACAGACTCTGAAACCCATCACAACTTTCACCCCTCGTGCCGAACCAATTCAAACTATCTTTATTAATGATCCGGTCTCCGGTGTGAGCTACTCGTTGAACACACGCACGAAAGTCGCTCACAAAAACGTGCCGCTGAAGCTGGAACAGAAGTTAATCACTCGGGGTGATATGCAGCTTCCGAGCGATGTGGTCAAGGAGCAAAAGTTTGAGACCAAGATTGAAGCCAGGAGAGCGCCGGTAACTGTTGCGGTAGTTCCGGAAGGCCCTCGGCCACCGGGCGAGGAGTTCACTCTGCGCGCTGGATCAGGGGATGTTGGCTGGGTGCTCAAGACTCCCGATGAAAGTAAGAACGTGGTCAATGAATCACTGGGTCAACAGCTTGTCGAAGGAGTGCTAGCAGAAGGAACACGCTCCACGCTCACGATCGCTGCCGGCGAGATCGGGAACGAGCGCGACATCCTGGTTGTCAGTGAACGATGGTATTCGCCGGAACTGCGTATGGTTGTAATGACGAAACACAGCGATCCAAGAACCGGTGAAACGATCTACCGGCTCACAAATATCAATCGCGCAGAACCAGCAAAGGATCTTTTTGAACTGCCGCCGGGTTATACAGTTACTGAGGGTTACAGGAAGACGTTCGATTACACAATGCCGGCGAAAGTGAAGAAACCGGAATAAGGAAGCAGGTCCACAGATTACACAGATTACACAGATTAAGAGCTAAGACAGGCAAGTTGAGAGGGATTGGGCTCCTCTGGTCGAATCGGTTCGACCAAACTCAACTTACCTGTCTTAGCTCTTAGTCTGTGTAATCTGTGTAATCTGTGGACCTGCTTCCGTTATTCTTCTTCTTCGCCGCCTCTGATGCGACCTTCAGCTCGCGACTGCTCGACGATTTTTTGGGCCAACTGTCCGGGGACCGGATCGTAATGCGAAAACTGCATGTGGAATGATCCGCGGGCCGCGGTGATCGAGTTCAGTGTCGATTGATAATTCAACATCTCCGACATCGGCACCTGAGCTTTGATCACCTGCTGTTTGCCGCTCGTCTCCATTCCTTGCACCCGGCCTCGACGCGAATTCAAATCGCCCATGATGTCGCCACTGTGTTCCTGCGGCGCCGCAATCTCGACGTCCATAATCGGTTCGAGTAACGAAGGTTTCACCTTTTCCATTGCGGCACGAAAAGCTTTGCGGCCAGCGGCCCGGAATGAATGTTCGTCTGAGTCGACCGGGTGATATGACCCATCAACCAGTTGCACCTTGAAATCGACCAGTGGGTAGCCGGCGATTGCCCCTTTCCCCGCAGCCTCGATAATTCCTTTCTCAATTGCTGGTCGGAACTGCTGTGGAACCGATCCGCCAAAGATTTTATCTTCAAAAACAAAACCGCTGCCGCGCGGAAGTGGCTCAAATACGCACTTGCAATCACCAAACTGTCCGCGACCGCCGGTTTGTTTCTTGTGGCGGCCCTGAACCTCTGCTCGTTGAGTAATCGTCTCTTTGTAAGGCACCTTCGGGGGATGCAAAGTCACTTCAACGCTGTAGCGCTTCTTAAGTTTTTCAACCACGGTTTCCACGTGCAGTTGGCCGGAACCAGAGAGCAGGAACTCTTTCGTCTGCGCATCGCGCGAGAAGTGTAGAGCAGGATCTTCTTCCAGGATCTTGTGCAACGCGACACTGATTTTCTCTTCGTCCTGGCGAGACTTCGGCTCAATCGCGAAGGCAATCGCTGCTTCGGGATATTCAACCGCGTCATAAACAATTGGCTTCTGCTTGTCGCAAAGCGTATCTCCGACTTGCGTCTCCTTCAATTTCACGAATGCGACGATATCGCCGGCATGAGCGTCAGGGATCTTATCGAGCTGTTTGCCTTGGATCGAATGAATTGCGCCAAGTCGCTCGCTAGTTCCGCGCGTGGAATTTAATTCAGTCGCATCCGTTTTGAGGTGACCGCTGATAATCTTCGCTACGTTTATGCGACCGGCAAATGGATCGGCGATCGTGCGGAAGCAATAGGCTGAGAACGGTTCGCTGTCACTGTATTTGCGAGGAATCCGGTCACCGTCTGGTCCCCCGTCAATGAATCTGCCGTACTCCGCTTCGTGGTGCGCCGGATCCGGCGCGTAATCAACAAGAGCGTTGAGCAACGCTCGTAGTCCGACTTGCGTGATGCTCGACACAGCGAACACCGGACACAGTTTGCTATTGGCGATCGCACTATTGATGTTTGGAAGAATGTCAGCTTCGTCGAGCGTGCCTTGTTCGAAATACTTTTCCATCAACTGGTCATTCGATTCAGCGACTAGCTCGACTAAACGCTCGCGTGTCTTATCGACGAGGTCACGTCCTTCGCTCGGAATGTCGATTTCCTTCGCCTGGCCATCCGCTCCGAGTTCGTATGCCTTCATGTGGACCACATCGACCACGCCGCGAAAATCTTTTTCCTTGCCGATTGGCAGCGTGAAAGGAATGATTGAGCGGGCAAATGTTTTTTGCGCACTTGCGACTGCGGCGCCGAAGTCAGCGTGCTCCTTATCGAGCTTGGTGATCACCATCACGCGCGGCGTTAGGAATTCATTCGCATAAGCCCACGTCTTTTCTGTCTGCACCTCGACACCTTTGACTCCGTCGACCGCGACGATGGCGCAGTCAGCCACACGCAGGGCAGGGCGCGTGTGGGCAATAAATGCGGCGTAGCCGGGGGTATCAATAAAATTAAGTTTTGTTTCGCGGTGTTCGAGATGTGCGAGTGCGTTATTGAGCGTGATCTTGCGGGCGATGGAATCTTCTTCGTGATCGGTGACTGTGGTGCCTTCGTCGACCTTTCCCCAGCGTGGTGTGGCTCCGGCGACGTAGAGAAGCGAGCTAATGAGCTGCGTCTTCCCTGCGTCGCCATGTCCAATGACAGCGAGATTTCTGATGGCGTCGGTCGTAAAGACTTTCATAAGAATGATTTCCTTTCAGGCATGCGAATTTTGGCGAAGGATACCCATCCGTAAAACAGCTACGAAACGGCGGGATGTGTTCCAGTGAATGGTGAGTAATTTATCTGAGGGGGAAGGGGGTTGGCAAATTGCTGGGAAATGTCCAAATGTTCGAAGCTGACACAAACGACTCACCGAAATGTTTTCGCGATAATTACCGGCGCTAGACGAGGTCAAAAATCGTGGAAAGGCCGTTGGCTTTTGAGGGTCGTTGACTATAAGGTCTTCACGGTCGAAACCGGAGACGATAATCACTCCCCTCTTGAATTACCAGCGCCGGCTTGGCCAGCTTAAGGAGGTGCAATGCCCAGGGTCGGCGAGTTGCTACTCTGTACTCCGTTGACGATCACGATGAGCGGTAGGTTGCCGGGTGGCAATCCGTCAAACAGCCGGACGACAATATAGGAAGCATTGAGTCCTGGCGTCCCCAGCAACGGTCCCACATTTTCCACGGTTAGCGAAATCCCTGCGACGGTCACTGTGACCCTCGAGACATCTGCCTGCGTCAGACCGAGGGGCGTAGTAACCAGCAGCACGCGCGTTTGATGATCGGCACTTAAGTTGTGATCCGAACGAGTCTTGAAGGGTCCGCGCACGAACGTGACTGAGTCTATCGCGGCGGCTTCATTTGGATTGTCGGCGGCCGTAAGAATCAACAGTGGGGGTGTCGGCGTGGGAGTAGGCGTGGGGGTAGGCGTGGGAGTAGGTGTGGGAGTTGGCGTGGGTGTCGGCGTCGCGCCTCCCTGAAGCAAATTCCAAAATCCACCATTAAGCGTGAAAGAACCGCCGCTCATGCTATTTGAAGCACTAACTTCACTGACGGTGCCATCCAGGCTAAAGCTGCCAGCTGCGCTTGTACCTCCGCCGCCCGCGATTACATTGCTCGACAGATCGAACTGACCGCTTGCTTGCACGGGTAGATCAGTAGCACTGGATTTAACCTCAGGAACAGCTCGTTTGCTCTGCAAGACGTTGTGAATGGTTTCCTGTGAAGATTTTGATCTGATCTTTTCTCTTCTGGCAACAGTGAACGCAAAGGCTGCCGACGCCAACAGCGACAGCGCAGTGAGGATCGAGACGATGCGATCATTTCGGATGCGTTTCCTCATTGTTTTATTTCCTAAGGCTCGTACTACTCGATCTGGCTGACTCAAGATCGCTGCGTAGTCGGTCGTATTTCACACCCTCAACTTCGCCTTACTATTCCTTTACTGTTTACAGATTCCTGCATCACGATTCGTCGCGCAGACGAGTTTCTTCAACGCCTCAATCTGCTGTTGTTGGGTCTCGATTAGCTTTTGCTGGTTTTCGATTTGGGCTTGTTGCTCCTTGACAGCCTCGACGAGCACCGGCGTCAGGTGCGAGTAGGCGACCGAGCGGAATCCCTCAGCGTCGCGCGTGACTGCCTCCGGCACGACCCGCTCGACCTCCTGCGCCACGAAGCCGACGCTTCGGCCTGCCGCGAAGTTGAGCGCGGGAAATTCCTCGCGCCGCCAGTCGAAGGTGACGCCGCGCAAAGAGAGCACCATCGTGAGTGCGCCGCCGATTTGCCGGATGTCCCTCTTGTAGCGGAGGTCGGACGCATCCACATAAGGGCCAACGCCCGCCACCGTGCCGTTGACGTGCAGCTTGTGGGCCGGGGCCGTGGCGCCGGTGCCAATGCCGACGTTGCCGCCGCCGGGTTGGAGGACCAAATTTCGCCAGGACACGTTTGGGCTAAGCGAACTGATATATCCGACATTGTTGGTCTGGTCGTAAGACAAACCAATGCCGCCGCCACTCGCAGTCCCTCCGACGACAAAATGTCTGCTATCCCACGCCGCAACAGATAAAGGATTAGTGTCGTTGGCAGTCGCCACTTGCAGCCTCCCCAGTGGCTCGCTTGTGCCGATGCCGACGTTGCCTCGATCAAGCGTCATGACGAGGACGTTGCCCACGCCGGGGCTGCTCGAGCCATCAGCTACCCCCGAGTTGTTGACGAAAAAGTCTATGGCATTGCCAGCGCCCAGGAATGCAGTGTGGCGGGTGCGTATCCAGTGGTTGTACCCGCCGCCCCGATAAGATAGAGCGATAGCTTTTTGATCACCGGCGCCATCGCCGTCGGCCCCGCCTCGGATCTCGAGTTTTGCCGAGGGTGAGTTCGTGCCGATGCCGACATTTCCGCCGATGCCGACATTTCCATTCTCCAAAACCGTGAACCTGCCGCCAGGAATACCGGGCGCATCGATCTGAAATGCGCCGTTACCGCCGAACGAGGCAACGAATCCCCCGGGCACATCGGTTTGCACGCGAAGTCCGTTAGCATTGGATTGCACGCGAAGTCCGTCATTAGACGGATTAATCACCTCGAGTTTAAAAGCCGGTGAGCTGGTGCCTATCCCGACACTTCCATTCTCCAAAACCGTGAATCTGCCGCCAGGATTAAAGGGCGCATCGACCTCAAATCTGCCCTTTGAGCCGAACGAGGCGACGGTTCCGCCGCTTGTATTGGTTTGCACGCGCAGTCCACTATTAGACGGATCAACCACGTGCAATTTGAAACCTGGACTAGTCGTCCCGATGCCGACCTTGGTATCAGCGGTGGCGAGGTTGACGCCGCTGATACTGCCAAGCACCAGCGAATCGCTTTGCGTTACCTGTGCCCTAAATCCGATGGCAGTGCCGTTTGTGATGCCGGTCTGCCCATTCGAGCGGGTGCCGACGAAGGTGTTGTTGTTCTCTGTCGTGTTGCTGACGCCAGCAGCGTGTCCTAAAAAGGTGTTGAAGTTGCCTTCCGTGTTGTTGGCTCCAGCATTCACTCCAATGGCAGAATTGCCATCGCCCAACGTATTGTTGAAGCCAGCATTAACTCCGAAGAAGGAATTTTCGAAACCTTTGGTGTTGGCGAAACCAGCAACAGATCCGAAAAAGGAGTTGGCGTTACCTTCCGTATTCCTGGAACCAGCCCGTTCTCCGAAAAAGGAATTAAAGGAGCCTGACGTGGACCCGGGGACACCCGGCGTGTTGCTGCTGCCTGCTCCCACCCCCGAAAATGTGTTGCTGTTCGGCCAGGTTGCAGTCCCGGTGACACCGAATGCACGCTGGCCGCCGCTGAATATAGCCTCAGCGTTCAAGCTGCGCTGGGCGTAAGGCGTGGATGTAATAGGTTGACGTGGCGAGAGCGGTGTGTACGAACCATCAGAGGGACGCTTCACGCTGATTTCCAAAAAACGATTTCCGCCCGGAAACGCGTCTGCACCAAAGTCAAGCTGTACGGTGAAGGTGCCTGCGCTGACCGGTACGCCTGTTATGGTTACCGTATTCGGGGTGCCTTGCTGGCTACCGCCTGTCAGTGCGTCATATAACTTAAACTGAAAGTCGTAGGTCCCAGTCGCCGCCGAGCCTCCATCGCCTAACTTGCCTTGATAAGTAAACGCGGTCGTTTGGGCGAAGACCGCTGTGCAGCAAGCAAGACACGCAATCACAGTCATAGTTAACAATCGCAGTTGGTTACCCATCGAATTCAAACCTCCAATCCTTTTTCGTAACAACCAGGACATACATAAATTCTTTTGGTCTCAACGCAATGGATCCGTCCTGATTCAATTAGCCGAAAAACTTCGCGCTCACTTACCTTGATCAAGATGGCCAAGATCTCTGGCGTCAACACTCGAACTGTCTCCTGGCAACGCGGGCAATAATCCACCAGGTAACCGTCGCTCTGTCTGAGGATTACTGTTTCCTGCTCTTCAAAGGTGATCTCCGCTTTTTGTTTCATTACAGAATCTTGTTCGAGTGGTTGATTGCAATTAAAATAACGACCCCCGTTGCTCTTACTTGAATCCGTCGACTTCGACTTATGTAGCGGATGCGCGAGAAAGTTGTCTTTCCGCTTTATTCGCGTTTTTTTGACCTTTTCTTGAGTCTATGGAAGTCAACGAAATGTGAATTGTCTACGAATTCGGGAAGGGTTCAGTCTACTCGGACATCACGGACTTTATGTCCGCGGTACTTCAATGTCGTCCTACGCGATGATGCATCGCCTGGTGCGGCATGCGCTGAGCGTGGGTCGGATTGAACGCCAGCTTGTAGAAGCGACAAAAAGTAGCCCTTCAACTGAAATTCAACATTAGTCAGGAGAGGTATCAACAGCTGGATTATTTGTCAGCCGCGTCTGTCCGCTGCCGTCGGCGTTCATGGCGAAGATCTCGAGGTTGCCATCACGCCAACTGGAGAAGACGATCTTGGTGCCACCTAAGATCCAGGCTGGCTCTCCTTCAAATGCCGGGTTGTTAGTCAGCCGTGTCTGTCCGCTGCCGTCGGCATTCATCGAGTAGATCTCAAAGTTCCCATTCCGGTTGCTGGTGAAGACAATCTTCACTCCATCTCGCGACCAATCAGCCCCGAGATCGGTCGACGAATTGTTGGTCAGCCGCCTCAGTCCGGAGCCATCGGCGTTCACGACATAAATTTCGAAGTTGCCCGGTCGATTGCTGGCAAAGGCCACCATTGTTCCATCTGGCGACCACGTGGGCTTGATGTCGAGCGCCCAATTGTTGGTCAGCCTTCTTAGACCTGTGCCGTCCACGTTCATCGAATAGATCTCGAAGTTTCCATTACGATTGCTGGTAAAGGCGAGCTTCGATCCATCAGGCGACCAGGCCGCAGCACCATCCACCCTCGCGTTGGTGGTTAACCTCAGAGGCGCGCTACCGTCGGCGTTCATCACGTAAACCTCGAAATTCCCTGAACGATTACTCGTGAATGCGATCTTGGCGCCGTCGGGCGACCTGGCGGGAAAGATATCCACGGCGGAATGGCTCGTAAGTCTTGTCGGAGCGCTGCCATCCAGGTTCATGGAATAGATCTCGAAATTGCCTTCGCGGTTACTCGAAAAGACGATTCGCGTGTTGCCTCCGGGCGTTGAGTCGCAGGCGTCGCCGAGTCCATCCAGGTCGGTGTCAGTTTGGCTCGCATTGGCGACGAACGGGCAATTGTCGGATGTGTCCGGCACGCCGTCGTTGTCGTCGTCTGAGTCGCAAGCGTCGCCTTGTGCGTCCCCATCGTTGTCTTCCTGGTTGGGATTCGGGGTCAACGGACAACTGTCCTGAGGATCAGCAACGCCGTCACCGTCGGTGTCTGCCGGAGTCGGCGATGGCGTCGGAGTTGGAGTTGGCGTAGGCGTTTGGGCAAACTCCATCACTGCAAAGGGCGAAAGTGAGGAGACCACTCCACAGACGCTGCTGCCGTTTATGGAAT
>DATJKB010000333.1:0-10912 GCA_035491875.1 Pyrinomonadaceae bacterium
GTAAGTTTCGGCTGCGGCAACTGAGACTGCACCTGCCATTGAAAGAACAGCGCCAACGCCCAACGTCCTTCCAGCAGGCACAGTCACGACCGGCTTCGAACAGAATCGAACTCTCATCAACGCATCCTGCAATTCTTTCACGCCGTGCTCAATTTCCGATGCACTCGATCCACCTTTGAGATCTGTACCCACGCAAAAGTCTGTCAACTGATTTGCGATAATCAAACCGGCATAGTCGCGGGTTTCAATCGTATGGATTGCTTCACCCAGTGCGGCGCGCGCGCCGTCGTGAAATCTGCTGGTGTGAAACCCGAGACACAAGACGCCGTCGCCTAGATCGATCAAGTCAGCACTACTGTTCTCACTCACAACCCGGCCCGGTGCTTTCAGCCCGCGTAAATCAACGCTTCTCTCATCGATCGGTTCGGTCATGTAAGATTGGCGAGTTGGATCGTAATAACTCAGGCGCCCATCCCCAGCATCTTCGCGGCGATAGAAACTGTAATTGCCGCCCGCCAGCATCTCCTTCACCCACGTCGCAACTGAAATTTTTTGCCGCTCCATGTTTATTACAGTCTCTCGAACATCGAGAGCGTCCCACATTTCAAACGGACCAAGTTCATGCGAGAAGCCCCAGCGAACAGCACGATCCACATTCACGATTTTGTCTGTAATCTCTGGTATTCGCCGCGACGCGTAAGCAAGAGAGTTGTAGATCGCATGACGAGCAAGCGCGCCCGCTTTGTCGTTTTGCTGGAGAACGAATCGAAGCCGTTCCGCAAGCGACTTGATCTTCATCGCCTCAGCAATGGAGCGGATCTCAGGTTCACGGCGAGCACGATACTCGAGCTTCTCAAGGTCAAGTGAAAGAATCTCGCCTTTCGTGCCCTTGGGAGGTTTTTTATAAAACCCTTGCTCCGTCTTGTCACCAAGTCTTCCTCGCTCGAGCTGCGTAGTTCGCAAGTGGCGAAGTTTCGGGTTACGCAACACCTCACGCGATTCGTCGTGTTCGATCAAACCGTAAAGGTTTTCCCCGACGGACGAAGACACATCAAGACCAACGAGATCCTGAAGGCGAAACATTCCCGTTCGCGGCCGTCCAATGAGCGGACCCATAATCGCATCCGCCTCTTCGATCGTGTAGCCATTCTCCAGAATGTAGTTGAGAGTCGTTGCGCCTGAAATTGATCCGTAACGATTGCCAATGAAGTTTGGCGTGTCTTTGCAGATTACGACGCCTTTCCCCAGCCGATCTTCACCGAATGTTTGCATGAACTCGGTGATACGCGGATCGGTATCTGCGGTTGGAATCACTTCGAGCAGCTTCATGTAACGCGGCGGATTGAAGAAGTGCGTCCCGAGAAAATGTCTCCTGAATTCCGCTGACGCCTCCGCGGCAATGGCTCCAATCGGTAAACCGGAAGTATTGGAGGAGACGATGCTCGTCGGCTTTCGCACTTGCTCAATGCGCGCGACGAGTTCGCGTTTGGCTTGGAGGTTTTCGACGATCGCTTCAACGATCCAATCCCCTTCCGCCACCCAGGAAAAGTTGTCCGTCAGATTACCTATGGTTACGAGATCCGCGGTCTGAGGTGTGAAAAATGATGGAGGCTTCGACTTCTTCAAGCGATCGAGGGATGCGGAAACGATGCGATTGCGCACCGCCGAATGCTCGAGAGTAAGTCCGCGTTTCTCTTCCTGAGGAGAAAGCTCGGTTGGTGCGATGTCGAGCAGGTAAACTGGCAATCCCGCATTCGCAACGTGCGCGGCAATGCCTCCTCCCATCGTGCCCGATCCGATAACGACAACCCGAT
The DNA here is from genome assembly GCA_035491875.1 of Pyrinomonadaceae bacterium. Taxonomy (GTDB): domain Bacteria; phylum Acidobacteriota; class Blastocatellia; order Pyrinomonadales; family Pyrinomonadaceae; genus PSRF01. The sequence goes on from DATJKB010000333.1 coordinate 1,815, forward strand.
TGATGACGTAACCCATACCTGACTCACTTCTTATTCATAGGCCACCAGTGATTTCCAATACCTGGCCAGAAACGTAGTCGGAAAGATGCGAACAGAAAAAGAGTACCGGACCGGCACCTTCGGCGGTTGTCCCACCACGCCCCAACGGAATCAGCTTGAAAGCCATCTCGCGATTTGCCTCGGGAATGCCTAACGCGATGTCGGCCGACTCGCGCGCAATATGTTCACCTTGTTCTTTGGCACGGGTTAGTCGCGTTTCGATAAATCCAAATGCAACTGCGTTGACCTGAATGTTGAATTGTCCCCATTCCTTTGCCAGCGTCTTTGTAACGCCAATGATTCCTGCTTTGCCGGCAGCATAGTTCGTCTGGCCTGCATTGCCTCTCGTACCTGTCGTTGAGCTAACGTTGACGATCTTTCGCGCGCTTGCTTTTCCAAATTCTGATCTTTCACGCTTTGCCGTCTCCCGCAAATACTCAGATGCAGCGCGAATGATCCTGAAGGGCGCGGTCAGATGAACCTCGAGCATCGCGTGCCACTGCTCATCTGACATCTTGTGCACCGTGCCGTCCCACGTGTATCCGGCGTTGTTAACGATGGCGTCGAGACGGCCGTAGGTGTTCAGGGTCGACTTGATTAAAGCTGGAGCGAAGTCGGCACTCGTTACATCTCCCGGAAATGCAAAAACGTCAGTATCCCGCGATTGAATCTGGGCCGCCGTCTCATGCGTAAGATCGGCATCGATGTCCGACAGAACAACACTCGCACCATGCTCGGCAAACAGTTCAGCGCACGCCCGCCCAATACCGCGCGCAGCCCCGGTGATGATCGCCACTTTCCCTTCTAACAAACGCATAATGTGTCAGTGGTCCGTTGTCCGTGGTCAGTTGTCAGTTGTCAGTTGTCAGTGATTTACAACAACGGACAACTGACAACGGACAACGGACCACTGACAATAAGTACTAATCACTCTCTCGAAGAACCCGATGCAGAACTTTTCCGACGGCCGTCTTTGGCAAACTATCTCGGAACACGATTTCTCGAGGTACTTTGAATTCAGCCAAGCCAGTTTCACAGTGAGCGATAAGATCCTCAGTCGTTACACTGGCTCCTGCCTTGAGCACAACGAAGGCTTTTACCCGTTCACCTCTGTATGAATCCGGCTTTCCAATCACAGCGGCTTCCATGACCGCGGGGTGCGTGAACAGCACGCTCTCAACCTCCGACGGATACACATTAAAGCCACTCACAATGATCATGTCTTTCTTCCGCTGAACGATATAGGTGTAGCCATCTTCGTCCATTCGCGCTACGTCACCCGTATACAACCAACACTTGCCGGTAGCATCTGTGCGCAAAGTGATTGCGGTTTCGTCGGGACGGTTCCAATAACCTTTCATCACCTGTGGGCCAGCTATACAGAGCTCGCCTTCGTCTCCGATTGCGACCTCGGTCAGACCTGTCTCGAGATCAACTATCTTGACATCAGTATCGGAAAGCGGAAGGCCGATGCTGCCCGGTTTGCGTCGACCAAGCGACGGTGTTGAGTGAGTCACCGGCGAAGCTTCCGACAACCCATAACCTTCGTTGAGGGTGCCGCCGGTCATGCGTTCAAATTGATCAATAACTTCGACAGGCAACGGAGCGGATCCGCTATTGAACGCGCGCACCCTGTCGAGGCCGTACTCCTTAGCCTTTGGGTGATTCAGCAACGAGATATAGATAGTGGGCACAGCGGGGAAATAGGTCGGACGATAGTCGCGAATCGCGGTCAGCACTGCTTCGACGTCATACTTCGGAATCAGCACTTGTTGGACGCCTCGCCAGACGCCTTCGATCATTCCCACCGTAAACCCGTAAATGTGAAACAGCGGGATAACAAGTAGATAGCAATCTTCGCCACGCTGCGTGAACTGATGAGCCCAGGCGTCAGTCTGAACAACGTTGGCGAAGATGTTCCGGTGCGTGAGCATTGCGCCTTTCGGGATTCCAGTTGTTCCGCCCGTATATTGCAGCACCGCGACATCTTCATCGGTATCGATTTCAACACGAGGCAGATCGGGTTCGGAGACACCGGCGAGCAAATCAGTCATTCGAATGGTGCCTTCAACGGCCGCCGTCGGTGTTGCCGCGGCCGAGTACTCCCCGAGTGACGTGATGATGATATTTTCAATTGCTGTTTGATCGCGTACTGCGAGCACCGCGGGCGCCAGAACGTCCAGCGTTAGGAGTGCACGCATGCCGGAGTCTTTTGCGACAACGAGCACTTCACGCGGCGTGTAGATCGGGTTGACGTTGACGACTGTGGCTCCGAGACGAAAGATTGCGAATGCCGCAACCACGTATTGCGGACAATTCGCCAGCATAATGCCGACGCGATCACCCTGTTTTATGCCAAGCCGCGAAAGTGCAGTGGCAAACCGATCTGCTTGGTCTCTTAACTGAATGAAAGTGAGGTGCTGTCCGAGAAAGGCCGTCGCTGGTTGATCCGGAACTTCGGCGGCAGTAATTCTAAGTATCTCGTGCAGGGGCCGGCGCGGGTAATTCATGTGCGGCGGCGTCCAGAAACTGTAATGCTTGAGCCATGGCCGCGATGCGTAAACTGACTCGTTTGCTGCCATGGTTGATTTGGCTTTGCTCATAAATTCATTGCCGATTGCCGATTTGCGGACGCCAAGCGCAAAGGGGAAAGGGCCAGAAGCTCTTGGCACTTTGCTCTTTGCTCTCAATCGGCAATCGGCAATGGCTTACACGATCGTGCGGCCCCCATCGACGACGATGATTTGGCCGGTGATGTAGTTTGCCGCGTCAGAAGCAAGAAATACCGCGACGCCTTTTAATTCACCTGCGTCACCGACGCGCGGAATCGGGTTTCGTGCTTTGATCGAAGGCTCGGCAACCGCTAATGCCGGATCGGCAAGACGCGAATGAAAAAAGCCCGGAGCGATCGCATTGACTCGAATGCCTTGCCGGCCCCACGAAGCGGCGAGTTCGCGTGTTAATCCAAACAACCCTGCTTTGCTTGCAGCGTATCCAACATAGTGTGGTCCGTTTGTTGACGATTGCAGACCGGAAACCGAAGCGATGTTGATGATTGAGCCTCGCTCGCGTTTAAGCATTTCGCGGCCTGCCGCCTGCGCGCATAAAAAAGCACCAGTAAGGTTAATGTTGATTACTTTTTCCCACTTCTCTACCGGCATCGATTCGGGCCGTTCGCCCCATGATATACCAGCGTTGTTTATCAGGATGTCCAGTTTGCCGTAAGCCTTAACAGTGGCATCAACAAGGGCCTTAACCTGGTCCGCAGCGGAGACGTCACAAAGCATTGCTTCAGTTTTAAAACCTTTACCACGAAACTCTTCAACGGTGGGCCACAGCCAATCACCGCGCCGAGCACACAACATCAAAGACGCTCCAGACTCCGCGAGACCTTCCGCCATCTCTTTGCCTAATCCGCGGGAACCACCCGTAACAATCGCTACCCGCCCCGAAAGATCGAAGAGATCCTTAATGTGCGTTGTCATTTTTTTAGGGTTCAGAAGGCTTGCCTCAAAAGTCCTTTTCATTCACACCGGGCTTCAGCCCGGTGGAAAGACAGCTCACTGTGTTACGAAACCGTTTTAACGGTTTCCATAGCAATGCTCGAAAACCGTTGAAACGGTTTCCGATATTGCTCGTGGTTGCCACCGGGCTAAAGCCCGGTGTGAATGAAAAGGACTTTTGAGGCAAAGCCAGTTCAGAAATTAAACAGAATCTAAGGAGCAATCAATTGCTGTCGACCACGGCTTGAGCTATTCGCTCGCGGTGAAACGTGGCATCACCAAACATCGTTTCAGACGCCTTGCTGCGCTTGTAGTACAACTGCAGATCATGTTCCCAGGTAAAACCGATTCCTCCATGTACCTGCACGCCACGATTACCCACTTCGCGAAATGCGTCGGAGCAGTAGGCTTTGGCAATCGAAACAGCCGTGCCGGCATTCGGCGTGCCTTCATTTACTGCCCACGCGGCATAGTAAGTTGCTGACCGTGCGCTTTCCGTCATCAAAAGCATATCCGCACATTGATGCTGGACGGCCTGAAATGATCCGATAGGTCGGCCGAATTGTTGTCTGGTCTTAGCGTATTCAACAGTGGTATCAAGAACCCACTGCATGCCACCAACCATCTCCGCACACAACCCAACGGTCGCGACCTGGGTGGCTTGCAGCAGTGCGCCCACGGCATTGCCATCAGCGCCGAAGACATCAGCCCCGTTTACCCTCACGTTGTTGAACTCGACCTTATATAGTTTTCGGGTTGCGTCCATTGAGGGCATCAATTCTGTTTCGACTCCGTCAGCTCCTTTGCGCACCGGCAAAATCACCGGCGATGCCCCATTCCCCGCATCTGACGCGGCCACGCAAATCAGAAGATCCGCGCTCGCGGCATCTGGAACAAACAACTTGCGTCCGGAGACAAGCAGCTGTCCATTCTCTCTTATTGCTTTGAGCTTGATCGCGTTGAGGTCCCAGTCAGCTGTTTCTTCAAGCTGAGCGACTGTAGCTTTCAGCGAACCGTTTGCAATCGCTTCGAGATATTCTGCTTTCTGTTTTGGCGATGCAGCGCGATCAATTAACGCCGTGCTAAAGAGCGTCGCTGGAAACGCGCCGGGCAAGCAAGCGCGTCCCATCTCTTCACAAACCACTGTCAGGTCCAACAATCCGGCTCCCAATCCGCCGTACTCTTCCGGAATTACAAGACCGGTCCAGCCCTGATCAGCCATCGCGTGCCACAACTCATCGTCGTTCGCCGTCTCAGTATTCATCAGCTCGCGCACGCGCTTCGACTTACAGTGTCGACTCAAAAACTCTCGCGCCGAGTCTTTCAACAGTTTTTGCGGCTTACTGAGATCGAATTCCATGTGCGTTTTTAATAACTCTTCGGCAGTCCAAGCACGCGTTCCGCGATGATGTTTCGTTGAATCTCACTGGTACCCGCTTCGATCGTATTGCCGCGCGATCTCAGATAACTGTATTGCCACATGCCCTGATCGAAATCACTGAGTTGGCCATACGCTCCAAAGATCTCTTGTGCGGTTTGCTGCGTTCGCTGGTTCCATTCACTCCAGTAGAGCTTTTGGATTGAGCCTTCGGGGCCCGGAACACCGCTTTTACTCAAAGACGTTAAAGCGCGGTTAGTGTTAAAGCGCAAAATCTCCAGCTCCAGATAAGCCTGCGCGAGCTTTTGCCGAACGAGGGGATCCTCGCTTGCAGGTTTCCCATTTTTTGAGAACGTCCGCGAACGTTTGATTAGTGCCTCGAGGTTGCGTTTGAAGATCACCTGGCTGCCAGTTCCGAGGTTTGCGCGCTCGTTCATTAACGCCGTGATGGCTGCGGACCAACCGTGATTCACTTCACCCAGGACCTGTGAGACAGGCACGCGCACATTTGAGAAGAACATTTCATTGAAGCCGGAGTCCCCTGACATCTGACGTAACGGTTTCACTGAAATACCTTCACTGCGCATGTTGACCAGCAGACAGGTAATGCCTTTGTGTTTGGGCGCGTCGGTGTCGGTTCGCACAAGTTGCAGGCACCAATCTGCGTGTTGGGCAAAACTGGTCCAGATCTTTTGTCCGTTAATTATGAAATCGTCGCCGTCACGAACTGCTTTTGTATTGAGCGACGCCAGGTCGCTGCCGGCGTTTGGTTCCGAGAAGCCCTGACACCAGATCTCTGCGCCTGAAAGAATTGGAGCGAGAAATCGTGCCTTCTGTTCCGCGGTGCCGATCGCGATGATCGTGGGGCCCACAAGTGAAAGCCCTATCGTACCGATTAACGGCGGAGCAGTAGCGCTCGCGAGTTCTTCCTGAAAGATCGCCTGCTCCATGAGCGAAGCGCCACGGCCGCCAAATTCTCTTGGCCAGGAAATTCCCGCCCAGCCGCCCTCAAAGAGCTTTCGCTGCCAGTCGCGCAGGTAGCGTAGATACTCGGCACGATCTTCCGAGTTTGTACTTCCGGTAAATTCAGCGGGCAGATTGAGAGCAAGCCACGACCGAAAATCGTCGCGAAATCGTTGTTCTGTAGCTGTTAAGTTGAGATCCACTTACCGACCGTCCGGTAGGACACCTTATACAGGCGAACTTCGGTCGCGTCAACAGAAGCCCCGATTTACACAGCGGGGGACGCAATAAACAGTTGAGAAAAACGCCTGCAAAATGCTTGACGCCTAGTGTGGTCAGTGCTATTTTACCGACCGTTCGGTAGGTATCCCCAGACACACAATTATGCATTCCACCCCTGAGCGATTGCTCGGGGTCCTTTATCCATCTGGAATTATTCGGCGGAACAACGTGGGGACGTGCTGAATTCCATTTGTTCCCACGCCAACTAACTCTTACAGACCTTCCAAAAAGGAGTGTGTGGTTCAATGCATACCAAAGGATTAACTTTCCTGGTTCTCCTTCTCCTCCTCTGCGCGACCCCAGCGTCAGCGCAAGTCGACGTGGCCAGCGCAACTCTGAAAGGTACGATTACCGATCAGAAGGATGCACTCGTACCGGGCGCCGTGGTCACGGCGACGAGTATCGACAAAGGCCTGAAACGAACCGCGACGACCAATTCGGAAGGCGAGTATTCAATCCCACTGTTGCCACCCGGCGTCTACAAAATCGAAATAGAGGCCCACGGTTTTGGTAAGGCTTTTAATGACAGCGTTAGGTTAACCGTTGGCCAGAGTCTGGTTTTCGACGTGCAACTAAGCGCCAACAGCATTACGGCTCAAGTCGCAATCACCGGAGACTTGCCCCTCATCGAGACTGAACGTACGCAACAGGCAAACACGATCTCCACACGACAGGTGGAGAATCTGCCGAACGTTGGTCGTACCTTTCAGAACTACGTCTTTACACTCCCAGGCGTCAGCAGCTCCCAAGCTCCGCGAGTGCAATTTGCAAGTCGCGTAACTGGCTTTCAAACTTCCGGGTTTTCAATTGGTGGGAGTAACGGACGAAACAATTTGATTACGGTGGACGGTGGCGAGAATGAACTCGGTTCAGGCACCGTCCGTTACGACGTTTCCACTGAAGCCATTCAAGAGTTTCAGGTAAATCGAAATTCCTTCTCTGCGGAATTTGGTTTTACGGCAGGCACCGCAGTGAATATCGTCACCAAGAGTGGTACTAATGATTTCCACGGGAGCGGCTTCTTCTATTACCGCTCCGATGCAACCTCGGCGCGTAACCCATTTGACACTCTCAATCCGGGCAAGAAGTCATCGGATCGACAGTATTTTCCAGGGTTCACATTCGGCGGTCCAATTGTGAAGAACAAACTCTTCTTCTTCACCAACTACGAACGAACCGCAACTGATTCAGCCAGGTTCCGCACGTATACCAACGACCCTTTAACGCGGCCCAATGGGCAGCAACTCGCGACGCTCGCCACTCTTGATGCTTCCCCGGACGCCAACCTCCGGCGCATCGGAACAAACCTGCGCGCTGCCTTAACGACAAATGCGTCCAGTTATCCGGCGATCTTTAACCTGTTGAAGACAAGCGAAGGTGTGTTTACCGGCCTCGCTCGCTTTAACACCTTTAGCGCTCGTATCGACTACCAAATCTCATCAACAGATGCGATTAACGGCCGCTTTACTTTGACGCGGAACTTCACTGATGACATAGGCGGCAGCAATGTCGCCTCACCTTCAATCAGCAACACGCTTACGACACGCGATCAAACTGGAGTCGTCACGTGGACTCATAGTTTTAGCGGCGCGGTGATCAATCAACTCCGCGGTCAATTCTCGCCGAACAATTTAAACTTAACTGCTCCTGCCGACGACGGAACCGGCCTAATCGTTTCCGGTCTGGCAGGTTTTGGTCGCTATTTTGGAGCGCCCTACGACGTCACTCAGGATCGATATCAGATAGAGGACAATCTGACGTGGTTGAGGGGCAATCACACTTTCAAGTTTGGAGGTTCGTACCGCCCGGCTACATACGACTTCGAAAATGATCTGTGGTTCGCAGGTGAGTGGCAATTTCAATCAACCGCGGCTTACCCGATTACGCTCGCCGTTCCCGCTGCTGATCGACCGGCCTTTCTAGCCGCTTTTCCAAATCAAACCCTTCCTCAACTTAATCCACTGCAAAATCTGGATCTCAACTTGCCATTCCTTTATCGACAAGGATTCAACAACCCGACCTGGAAGGGCACTGGTCACTACATCGGCGGTTTTGCCCAGGACAGTTGGAAAGTGAATGACCGACTGACTCTTGATCTTGGTGGCCGCATCGATTGGGATGGTGAACCATCGCCTGTGCCACGACACGCGTATTTCTCGCCGAGATTTGGATTTGCTCTGAAAGCAACGAGTGATGGCAAAACTGTGGTGCGAGGTGGCAGTGGTCTCTTCTACTCACCGATCTATTTTCAAATTCCCGGCTACACCAGTGTGTTGAATGGCAGTGGCCAATACATCAATCAGATCTCAAAGAGCCCGCTGAACGGTGTAGCAACCTTGTATGGAGCAGGTGTAGCTGGTAATGCGGCTTGCAACATCCCGGCTGGAACGTTGCCGTTTGGAGTGTTAACTGAGGCACAGATCAATTGTTTGGGAACATCCACAGCAAAAGGCGCTCCGGGACGTGTGTTGTTTGAACTCAATCCCGACTACAAAAACAACTACACAGTCCAGGCCAATTTAGGAATTCAGCGCGAAATCGTGAAGAACGTGAGCATTGAACTGGCCTATCAGATGTACCATGGTCTACATATTCAGCAACCGGTCGGTCTCAACTACTGCGAAGCCGGCACACCGGGTTGCCCAGCCACACCAGCCAACATCCTTGCGATGTCGCTACGCAATGTACGCCTGGGACCGCTCTACCGAGTTTGCGGCGCTGACACCCAGTGCGGCCGCGTGAATGATGCCGGCATCACCCAATTCACTGACTACCAGTCGCGCGGTAGCTCGATCTACCACGGCATGACCGCTTCGCTAATGAAGCGTTTCAGCAATCACTTCTCTTTCCAGGCAAACTACACATGGAGCAAAGCGATCGACGACAACACAGACTTCAACTCCGCGTTTGCCCCACCCTTCCCGTCACGGCTT
>DATJKB010000334.1:0-9481 GCA_035491875.1 Pyrinomonadaceae bacterium
TCCCGCGATGAAGCCCAGAATCCTTATCGTGGATGACGATGAGGCGATTACGCAGCAGCTGTATTGGACGTTGTGCGAAGAATATGACGTTGTGACAGCGAACGATATGCCGACAGCGATACGGCGCGCGACATTTTACAGGCCGGATATTTCCATCCTGGATTTGGAGTTGCCGCCGGAGAAGAATTCGCCATCGATCGGTCTACGACTACTTGAGTTTTTGAAAGGGCATCTGCCGAATTCATCGGTGCTGATCATGAGTTCGCATAACTCCCTGGAAGTTCGCGACAAGTGCGCGTCAGCAGGTGCCGAAGAATTTTTTGATAAGCCGTTTGAAATTGAAGAACTACTGGCGAGTATTTGTCGCCTGACACCGATTCACCGGCTCGAGTTGTTTGCTTAGGGTTTTCAAGTACTACGAGCGCTGCTCACCATTTAGCGCTCGTTGGAACACCGAAATGATGATTCCCTCTCATCGGACGGTGTGTTCAAGCCCCCGTTGCCAAGACTCCCACCTTGGCACGGGGGATTTTTTTGGGAGCAGGGCGGCAGGTGGGAGGAAAAAGCAATCATTGGTCATTTGTTATTTGACATTTGAGAATTGAGATTTAGGTCCAGCCGAAGTCTACAGATACCACCGACTTCATGTCGGTGGTGTCTAGAAGGAACCAGCAGATCTAAATGACAATTCTCAAATGTCAAATAACAAATGACCAATGATTTCTTTTCCTGCACCTGTTGCTCCTGCTTCTTTCTTTCCTGCTCCTGATTCCTTCTGACATAATGGTCGCTCATTCTGAAACAAGTCTCCCAAACGATGAGCGAAGCACTCGATAGAGTCCGTAGCGTGACCGAACTGCCGTTGTTTCCGTTGGCAGTGGTCCTATTCCCTGGCGTCCCTCTGCCCCTCCACATCTTTGAACCGAAATATCGTCAGATGCTGGAAGACATCAAGGCGAGCAATGGGATGTTTGGTCTGTCGTATTTCGATCCGACGTCCAGTGCGACTGAAATCCCGCCCGCTGGTCACATCGGTTGCGTTGCCGAGGTTACCGAAACGCAAAGCTTTCCCGATGGTCGTTCGAACATCCTGACCGTCGGGATAGTTAGATATCGCATTGACTCGTACGTAGAACGTGGCGCGCCTTATCTGGTGGCGCGTATTAGTTTTTTTGAGGACGACGAAGAAGATGACACCCTGCTAGCCGACTCCGCGCGCGAAGTGGCTGACACGTTCACGCGCATCGCGCAGGCAGTTCGAACCATCAACGACGAGCGTGCGAGTTTGCCTGACATCTCAGATACAGAGCCACAAAGACTGTCTTTTCTCGTCGCCGCGGCGATGGAGATTGAGGCTGACGTCAAACAGGAACTTCTCGAGCTGCGTTCAACCTCCGAACGACTGCAACGTTTACGTGGAATGCTCCACCGCGCTGTCGGCAACTATGAAGAACGCGCGCGCATTCACGAACTAGCGAAAGGCAACGGTCACGGCGGCAGGAAGATCGATCTGGAATGAGTGAACCGTCAGCCAACAAGATCACTGTGGAAGTGCTCTTCTTCGGAGGTGCTCGTGATGCGGTCGGAGGAAACACCGTCACGCTTGAACTGGATGCGCCCTCGACTGTAGCTGCAGCGTTTAATCAATTGCTCGCCAGATTTTCAGCACTCGGACGATTTGGTAACTCACTGCTAATCGCCGTGAATCAGGAATACGCTTCAAAGGAAACTGTTCTGAAAGATAAAGACGAGCTGGCGATTTTTCCGCCGGTAAGTGGCGGGGCTGCAAAAGAGTCGGAGGCAAAGCCGCACGACTTTTTTGAGATCACTACCTCTCTGCTGGACGTCGGTAAGATCGCGCGCCGAGTGGTGCTGCCTGAATGCGGTGCGAGCGTGACGCTTGATGGCTACGCGCGGGAGTGGACTGCGGGTCGGCGCACAAGCTATCTCGTGTATGAAGCGTATGAACCGATGGCGCTTTCGGAAATGAGGCGACTAGGCGACGAGGCACACAAACGCTTTCAAATTTCCCACGTTGGTATCGTGCATCGCACTGGTCGTTTGGAGATTGGCGAAACGAGCGTTGTGATCACCGTCAGTGCACCGCATCGAAAGTCGGCGTTTGAAGCATGCGAGTGGTTGATTCGCGAACTAAAACGCACCGTGCCGATTTGGAAAAAAGAAGTGTTTGAGGATGGTGAGATTTGGGTGGAAGGTGAGAATTCGATTTAAGTCTGCTGGCTAAGGCGGCTACATCGGAATGTGCAGGTTGGGAAGGGGGCAAGCGGGCAGGGTACTCAAGATCAGAAGGCGTCAACGAGCGCGCCCCCGCTCAATTCAGGGGATCATCACATCGTGGTGTAACAGAAGAGCGGGGGCGCGCTCGTTGAGTGTTTGGTGCGTTGAATGTAGTGACCGCTTGCCCCCTTCCCAACTGCACCTAAAGACGTTGAGCCGTCAACCTTGCCGCGTTTTTCTTCCGTAACCCAATTCAGCGCCACCGGAAATTATGTGATCCACTCCTGTTGTGAATGTAGCCTCAGAGGCGATGAACAAACACAGCTTGCCGACTTCTTCCGTTGTCCCCATCCGTCCCATTAGCTGAGCCGCATCTCCATCTGCTCGACACTTCGCAGGATCATCTGAAGCATCAATCGCCTCCTGCCAGAGCGGAGTGTAGATGTTTCCGGGAGAAACTGAGTTAACCCGCACGCCATGCGCCGCTTCATCAATTGCCAGTGCCTTCGTGAAAGCAGTAACGGCCCCTTTGGTCGCGACGTAGGTAGAGCCGTGTAGTTGTGCGATGGTTCCGACCAGGCTTGAAAGATTGATGATGTTTCCTTTGGTCTTTCGCAAGTGAGGAAGGGCAAACTTACACGCGGCGAAGATACTCACGAGATTCAGATCGAGCAGGCTTTGAAACTCTTCGATCGTGAAGTCGTCGATAGGTTTGTGTGCGGGATGCCAGCCGGCGTTGTTTATCAAACAATCGAGACGGCCGTATTCGCTAACGGTGGTTTCAATTAGCTTCTCTATTTGATCGAACTTTGAGACATCGCACGTCGTGAAGCGTACTGTGCCTGGGCCGCGCTCAGTCAGTTGCTTAGCCAGTTCTTCGCCACCTTCAGCATGACGCGCGCAGAACACGACCTTCGCACCGGCAGCGCAAAAAGTTTCGACGCAACCTCGCCCAATTCCTTTAGTGCCACCAGTGATGACGACAACTTTGCCTGAGTAGCTCATCGCTCGCGTCTGAAGCTCGTTGTATTACAGGGGACTCCGGTTCATGCCGCGTCCTTAATTCTTCACTTGCCGCGGATCCACGAAGGTCCAACGTCGTTCGGCGTCAAAGGTCGTCGCGTCGCTTGATCGGACGAAAGTTCATCAGCTCCGATGTCGGGCCGTTGACGTCTCCTTCCTTCAATATCCTCAAACACACCGGGGAACAAATTGGGAATCGCGACCCCCTTATCTCTCGCTGGACTTCGGGGGCCGGGTCGAAACCTACCGTCCACATTGATGAGCAATGGATCCTTTATGACGAACCCTAGACTCACAGCAGATTCGGCGATGGCCAGTTCCCCGCCAAACACTAGATTGAAGAGGAACTGATTCGGCTTAAACTTAAGTTTGTTGAAAGGGGGCTTGGTATCCGCGATCTGCGTTGTTATTGCCGGTCCGCCTGATGGTTTATAGATGAGATTGTTGGCGAACACATTTGATTCCGGTATACGAAGCATCTGCTGCTGTGGCCAACCGCTCTTGTAGTTGATACCGACATAGATGTCGATGCCGCTGTTATTCACGAATGTATTGTGCGCGAAAAGTCCTTCACGCACCTGACCGTAGCGCACTACGTAGCCACATGGAGCTTCTGGTCGCTTTAGAGGGACGAAGTCGACCGTCAGGTAGTCAGTGATACAGCCGTTGGTAAACAACTCTTCGCCGGTGTGCAATATCAACGCATGAACCACGCCCTCAATATAATTGTTGACCACTCGTTGACGCGGCCCCTGAACACGAATGCCACTCGTTCCAGTTTTCCCGTGACCAAAAATGTAATTGCTCTCGACAGAGTTTGCGTAGCCACTCCGCAGCGTGATGCCACCACGCGACGCGCGAATGGTGTTGTAGCGAATCAAATTGAAGTTTGACTTAATCGAAATGATTTCAGCCCCTTCGCCGTCGGCACGCTCAAACAAGTTGTGTTCAATCGTGAAGAAGGCGCCGTCTTGGGTGTACTGATCGCTGCGGCCAACGCCCTGAACCTGAATGATCTCGCGGCCGTTTTCAGGGACAAAAGCGATGTCTTTGAAGTAGCAGAAGTCGACTCTGTTGCGGCGCGATTCACAGCAACCGTTCGCAACGACAGGATTACGATTGTTCTTTCCTTCAAGGAGTGTGTGGTCCAATCGGTTCTCGCTACCGGTGAAGAAAACCCAATGGTATCTGACATTAGTATCTGCCGGATTGAACTTGATGATGGCAGTGTTAGTGACGCGACAATGATGACTGCGAAAGTCGATAACGGGTTCTCCGTCGCTCGATGATCCGTCACGAAAGAGGAGACCGTCGACGACAAGATAAGGTGCATTGAGTCGCAATTTTGACTTGCCGGTCAGCGCAACCTGACCAGGAACTTTTGCTCGTAGGGTAATAGGAAGTCTTTCGTTTGCGGTCGCGGCGAAGTCGATTACGATATCGCGCCACTCACCAATCGCCATCTGGATGGCGTCGCCGGGCGCAGCGGCTTTCATCGCCCTCTCAAGTTCCGACATGTTTCTGACTTCTACAGTCTTGGCATTTGCTGAGGTCGCAAACAACAACGACAGCGATATCAGGCAAAGCAGTCTGGCTTGTAGGAAAAACTTAAACATGAATGCAACTCAGTTCACTCCGTTAGGAGTGGAATGTTTATAGTTGTCGGTTGGCAATAGAGTCAGCGCAGTTAAGAGGAGCGGACACATCCCAAGCTCCCAGGTTGAACGGCCGCTCCTCTTAACTGCGCCGGAGGTCTTCAATCTTTCGTCGGCTATAAACATTGAACTCCTAGCGGAGTTTTATAGTGCTGGCACGTCCGCAATCCTCTTCGCGTATTCCGGAAACGCACCTGTGTAGTACAGCCGAATCAAATCTTTTTCGAGACGATCCAGATTTGCGGCGCGTCCGGGTTCGGCTTGCCGAACGTTCTGGATTCGTGATCGCAACAACCTGAAAACTTTCTCTTTCAACCAGTATCCGTGATCGTATCGCTCTCCAATTGCTGACGCTGAAGCCAGTTTGTCCATTTCAGGCGTCGTTAGCCCTCGTCGCCACGCCGCGTGATAAACCATTAAAGCTTCTTGCCACGATTGATTCGCAATCATGCCGAAGCGAACATTCAGACCCTTCCAACCTTCTTTGTGCGTGTCTATCAACGGCACTACGTCTGGATGCGGCTGCGTGGAAGTTCGATAGTCTAACAGCGCCACTCGAAGGTCTATTTTCCGATCACCATCGTAGTCGTATTCCACCGTATCCAAAAAACCGTTGTTGTCAGTGTCCGTGTACTTAACAACTTCCTCAACGCGTGGCGCCATCGGTTTTGGCGACGGCGTTTTTACTCCGCCGTGAAACTCGGCGTTCTTATCAACTGTCCAAGCTCCCCATTCTGCTCCCGCCAGGTGTAGCTTTCGATCAAAAACGCCTACGTAGAGATTGCCTCGACCGGAGTTGTCTTCGTCAAACTCACCGCGGTCGCCGAGCGAGTCGGCCTGCGGATGTCCGGCAATGCCTGGACGTTCATTCTCCGCAACCATTGCCTGCTCAGCGTAATTGCTTCTGCGCCAACGCTTGGTCGAATAGAGATCGATCTCTTTTGGTCCACCAAAGCCGTGCATCGGATAGTACATCTCCACACGCTCCCAGCGGTGATCGTCATCGTCTTCGTCAAAAACAAAGTAGAGACTGTTCCACTTCGCGTTGAAGAACTGGTCATAACTCTGGTCGTGGGGCATGTACATCAGTTCGTCGATCTGCCGCCAGTTGTTCCACTGGAAGCACTGATCGAATTTTCGATTACCCTTCAGCGCCGGATACTTATGGACGAACGTGCGATACGGAATGCCTGGTCCACCAGCGCCTCGCAGAGACATGTCGTAGTCAGTTTCATTGCCTTTAGTGGAATCGTTGTCGATGTCAAACGTCACGAACGCTTCACTCAACACGCCGGTCAGCTTCGTCATGCCTTGGTCAAGGTTGGGAACCGGATCGAGCCAGCGCATCGCCATTTCACTGACGCCATCGTTGTCGTAATCGAAGAATGCGAAAGGATTTTCCCAGTTCAGACGCGGGTCAGGCAGCGATTGTGGAGGACGATGGACCTTTAAGAAGATCGCGTTGCCATTGTAATCCGGTAACCAGTCGGTTGTGCCGGTGTAACCCCAGTTATCATTCGAAAAATCAAACTTCTCCCAGTCGAGCCAGCCGAGCACACCGTCTTTCTCAACGTCGATGAAGACCATCCAATGCGACTCGCTTGCATTCCACTTGTCTTGTGACCATTCGCGACCCTGCGTAACGAACGCCTGCAGATCCGCGCGACCATCGCCATCGTTGTCAGCCCATTTGACGTTGATGTCGAGTGGTCCATCGTAATAGCCATCACCGTTCTTATCGATCTGAAGTACGTCGTTTGCCTGGTCGCCTCGTGTGTCTGTTGGCTTTAGGTCGTTGTTCTCATCAAGCCAGCGAACACGCTTGCCATTCCACCAACGTTCCACAATGTCGATTTTGCCATCGTGATCGATGTCGAGCCGGACGATCTCGTCTGAGGGCGTTGTTGATTTGAGAGCCGACTTGCGCCAGTCAGGTTTATTGTGTTGAGCAAAACTCGATGAACCAGCCAGCGCAACAAGAACAATCAGAAGAAGCCACGAAGAACAGGTACGCATACGTCCTCGCATCACAGAATTGGTCAAATTGGTTCTGAAATAAAAACGAAGAGCCGACGGCTTATAGCACTTCAGATTTAGACGTGGCAAGACGTAGTTTCACCAAGGTTTTGACACTCCGATAGGAGTGCGATCGGGCGGACACCAACTTGGATATTACCCGTCAACTTCAATTCCGCCCGTCCGAACTGCGATGGCCTAGTGTGTCCGCAGCGGCCCATAAACATCGCACTCCTGACGGAGTGACCTATTTCGGGATCGCTGAAAAGAAACCTTGCTGGTTGCGAGTGGTCATGTTAAGAGAGCGCACACAGAGCCTCTCAGAATGCGAAACAAAGTTACTCGTCGCACATTTCTGAAATCAAGTTCGCGAGCAATTGTCGGCGGTGCTGCGTTTGCTTCGCTTTCCTTCGATGAAGTCGTCGCACAGGAGGCAACCAGCCCCGAGCCGAACAATCTCAGCCAACGTCTGATCAGTGGCTGGGAGTATCGGCGAGGCAGTCTCGGTGGTCCGTGGGAAGCGTGGCGAAAGGCAAACGATGATGCCAACACATGGGCGAAGGTTGAGCTACCACACTGTTTCAACGCGCTGGACGCTGTCGATGCTGAGCTTCCTTACTTCCAGGGCCAGGGTTGGTATCGCACGCGCCTGAAGATCGAGAACCCATTTCCAAATGGTCGCACGCTGTTGCATTTCGAAGGTGTTGGTCAGAAAAGTGAAGTCTACATTCATACGCGACGACTTAATTCGCATGTTGGTGGCTACGACGAGTACACAGTCGAGATTACCGATGAAGTCAGTAAGTTTCCCAGGACGGAAAAGGATCCGGGCCTGGTTCCTGTGGCGGTGATGTGTGATAACGCACGCGATCTGGAAATGATTCCTTCGAATCTCAGCGACTTCAATCTCTACGGTGGGCTCTTTCGCTATGTAAATCTGAAATATGTGCCAGCGATTTCACTTGAGCGCGTGATTATCGAGCCGTCGTTAACACCGAAAGGCCCCGCGACGGTCAGCATCAGTGGCCGCTTGTACAATCCAGCTCAACTCAAAGACGACGTTGAACTAGTTATTCAGATTCAAGATCCACACGGTAAGTCAATTCATACAAAAACTGAGAAGGTAACTGCGTGGGACGGCACTCGCACAATCGCAAATTTCAAAGTCGAGAAGCCGCTGTGGTGGGCGCCGCGCTCGCCGTTGCTCTATCGAGCCATCGTCACGTTGAAGAGCCGTCATGGCGACATGCAAGTGAGTGAACGGTTTGGCTTGCGATCGTTTGAATTCATCAAGAATGGCCCTTTCATGCTGAATGGAGAGCGGCTGCTGATTCGAGGAACGCAACGTCATGAAGATCACGGAGGCGTCGGCGCAGCAATGACCGAAGATCAGATGCGACGAGAGATGCAGCTGATCAAAGAGATGGGCGCAAACTTCATCAGGCTTGGTCATCATCAACAATCGAGAATCATTCTGGATCTTTGCGATGAACTCGGCTTGCTTGTTTGGGAAGAGATTCCGTGGTGTCGCGGTGGTCTCGGCGGCGAGCGTTACAAAGAACAGGCGCGTCGCATGCTGCGAAACATGATCGATCAACATCGCAATCATCCGTCTGTGATCATCTGGGGCCTGGGAAATGAAAACGATTGGCCAGGCGACTTTGAAGAATTCGACAAAGAAAAGATTCGTGCGTTCATGACTGAACTGAACGGAATCGCGCACACGCTGGATCCTTCGCGCAAAACCGCAATTCGTCGCTGCGATTTCTGTAAGGATGTGGTCGATGTTTACTCCCCATCGATATGGGCTGGTTGGTACGGCGGTCGTTACACTGATTACAAAGCAAGAACGCTCGACGAGATGAAGAAAGTTAATCACTTTCTGCACATGGAATGGGGCGGCGACAGTCACGCGCGCCGTCACTCAGAAGCAGTCGATAAACGGCTCGCGGAATACGTGGCGTTACAGGCTCCACCTCCAGGCGACGTGTTACCTGACCTGTTGACCGGTGGCGTGTCGCGAGCTTCAAACGATGGTGATTGGTCTGAAACCTACATCTGCAACCTCTTCGACTGGCACTTAAAAGAACAGGAGACGATGCCAGAATTAACAGGTGCCGCGCAGTGGATCTTCAAAGACTTCTCAACACCTTCACGTCCGGGCAACCCTGTTCCGCGCGTCAATCAAAAAGGATTGGTGGAAAGAGATCTGACACTTAAGGAAGGTTACTTTGTGTTCCAATCGTATTGGACCGAAAAACCAATGGTCCATATTTACGGACACTCCTGGCCCGTTCGTTGGGGCGAGAAGGACGAATTGAAGCTCGTAAAGGTCTACTCGAACTGTCCTGCCGTGGAGCTCTTCGTCAATGGTTCTTCGGTTGAGGAGATGAAGAGAAACAGCCAGCAATTTCCAGCGGCCGGGTTGCGCTGGCTAGTCAAATTCAAAGAAGGCGCAAACGTCATTAAGGCAATCGGTAAAAAGAACGGCGTAGCAGTTTCAGATGAGATCAGTTTTACGTATCAAACAGCAAAATGGGACAAGCCCA
>DATJKB010000335.1:0-6808 GCA_035491875.1 Pyrinomonadaceae bacterium
CCACTCGCGAAGACCGACAATGAAGTTGTTGTCTGCCTCGGGATAATCAGTGGTCCATGTGCCGCCTCCATAACCCCGGCCATAACCTCTGTACGGTGATTCGTAGATCATACGAACGAACGTGTACTCGCCGACTGATGCGCCCGACGCTTCAGGCTTGATTAGAGGAGGACGGCGTTGACGGAAATTCTGAAAGTCATCAGGTCTCTGAGCAGCAATTGGCACGAGCAGCAAAGAAAGCAGCACCAGGGGCAAACCAAATTTTCTTGCAAACCTCTTCATTCGTGAAACGCCTTTCTGAATTACCTTTGTCTCCTGCTCCTGCCTGCTGCTCCTGCTCTACTGTTTAGGTCGCGCACCCGACAATCTTCGGTAGTATTCCTCGACCGCGCGTCGATAGCGTTCTGGCGCAGCGCCTTCGTCGCGCAAGCGCAGATTGGTTCTTCCGCTTTGCTGTTGCAGTTGACGACTTATCTCCAGCTCCAGCTGACGCAACGGCTCAATGACTTCCGATTTCAACAGTGCCGCAGTTTGTGCGTCGCCTTCCATTCGCCCGTCGGCGAGTTGTTTCAGTCGTTCGATTACTTCATCCAGTTGTCGCACCGGACCCGTCGTCGTACCGCCGCGCCATTCGCGTCGTAGATCTTCAGCTTCGCGAAGTCGTTCGCGCCATTCGGAACCGATCTGTCGATTGTCGCCCCAGGCATTTCCTTGCGGACCCCACGTGGGGCCCCCATATTGTCGCGAACCACCCTGTGGTCCACCGCTTTGTGTGCCGCCTTGCTGACCACCCTGCTGTTGACCTTGTTGTGATCCTCTCTGTCCATTACCCGACTGACCCTGTTGACCCTCTTGTCCCTGCTGACCCTCACGTCCTTGTTGACCCTCACGTCCCTGTTGACCCTCACGTCCCTGCTGACCTTCCCGACCTTGCTGTCCTCGTTGGCCTTGCTGACCCTGTTGCTGACCCGACTGCTGTCCTTTCTGACCATTACCGTCCTGTTGGCCATTACCACGACGACCGGCATTTTCGTCCAGCCGGCGACGAAGTGAATCAAGATTGTCGGCCAACTGCCGTGTCCGATCGAGAGCTTCTTCTGCGCTTGTCCCTCCGGAGTTTCGCGCACTTTGTTCTGCCGACTGTAAACGCTCCGACACGCTATTCAGACTTCGTTCAATCGCACGCTCATCGGTGCGATTACCTTGTTGTTGTCCGTTACCCAAGGCCTGCTTGCTTTCCCGTATTCGATCCGACACACGATCTCTGGCAAGTGCTTCGGCAGCGTCCTTCAGTTGGCGAGCCGCCCGTTGTTGTCCTTGACCTTGTCCTTGACCGAGATTGCGCGCCGTTTCTTCGATGTCCTGTTGCAGACTGTTCACGCTGTCAGCGAGCGTGTCTTTTCGTTCAGCCAACTGCTCGCGCGCTCGTTGCGAATTAGCATCCTGACCGTTCTGGCCGCCGCGACGCGAGAGATTCTCCATGTCTTTGGCGATCTCACGTTGTCGGGCTGATGCCTGGGCCGCACGTTGACGTAGATCGCTGATCTGTTGCGCGCGTCCGGAAGATTGACCTGATTGACCTGACTGACCTGATTGGCCGCTCGAATTTCCACTCGCTTGCTGCAATCGCTGTTGAGCCTGGCGCAAACGATCAAGCGCTCGTTCGTTTTGCGATACCGATTCATTAGGATTATTTCGGGATGACGCTTGCGCGCGCTGCATTTCATCAGCGGTTTGATTGAGTTGCCGGCTCAACTGCTCCAACTCACTATTCCGACGCTCGCGCGACAATCGTTCCAATTCACGGGCCGCACGACGGGTCTCATCGATTAACTCTTGTTGCTCGCGTTGGTTAGAACTGCCGCCGCCGTTTGCTGATTGCTGCATGCGACGACGTTGTTCTTCCAGAGCGCGCTCCTGGCGACGAGCGAGTTCCTCGAGACGTCGTTCAGCTTCTGACTTCTCCTGTTCTGCTTGCTGGCGTTGTGCTCTCTGAACGGTCTCGTACTGGTTCTTCATCTTGTCGAGTTCCAACTCGAACAAACCAGCCAGCTCTTGCTGTTGTCGCTCACCACCACCGCCGCCGCCATTGTTCTGATTACCGAAAGCCACTTGGACTTCTCGAAAGATGGCATCTGCGGCGAGTAGCCTTTGCAGCGCTCGTTGTTCTGGAGGTAAAGCATCCCGTCCGGTTTCTTTGCGTAGAGGTTCCGGCGCGGCTTCCATTTCTTTTGCAGCTTGCCTGAGATTGTTGGCGACCTCAGTCAGTCGTTGATCTCCTTCGACGTCACCACCAAGCCGCCTGCGCAATCGTTCAAGAAAATCCAAAGTGTCGGTATGAAGTTTTTCCTGTCCGGTGGCGACTGCTTCGTAACTGTCCTTGCGTTCCTGCGCCGTGTACTTATCGCCCTCGCGGATCAACCGGTGCGTGGCCGCAATCAGATCTTTTTGACGACGAGATAGAGCGTTCTGATCCTGATCTCCTCCCTGACCTCCGCCCATGCCGCCTTGTTGTTGCGACTGCTTATACTCCATCTCGAAAGGTTTGACCTCGATGAAGTAGATGTCGCTCGTTGTTTCGTTGGCGGCATCGCGCGCCTTGGCGTAATAAGAGATAAAGTCGCCGGGCTTGAGATTGTATTCTTCGAGAAAGAACGTATAGGTGCCAGTGAGTGAACGTGCTGACTCGCGCGAGAGCTGCTGTAGATTCACACGCTTTTCTTCGCCGCCATTCACAGCGAAGTGGAGATCCATTGAAACGACTCCGTAGTCGTCTTCAGCTCTGGCCTGCGTGAACACCTCCTCGAGATTCGTTGCTTTCTTATCTCGGCCCGGTCGATCGAATGAAATTACTGGCGGCTGATCTTCGAGTATTGAAATGTCATACTCGTTTGAGCCGCGATAGCTTTCACCGTCGAGACTGACGAGTTCGATGTAGTACGTAGTGTCGGCAACAACTGAAACCTCACCTACGAAGTCTTTGTCGGACAGGCGCATTTCCGTTTTCTTGCCGTCCGGAAAAACGATTCGCGCGGCGCGTACCTTGCCGGTTAAGCGCGCAGTGATTCGTGCAACAGTTCCTTTCAAGGCAGCGATGTCGCCGCCGTCTTCAATTGTCTTGGCCGGCAAGTTGGAAAACTGTGGGAACGTGAGCGTCAGATCGAGTTGTTTGACGTAAGGCAGATCAACGACGGTGAGTTTGAATACTTCAGAGCGAACGTTGTTTGATTCGACGAAGTACTCCATCGAATCCTGGATGTTGAATACCGAATAGCGAAAGTCGCTCTTCGCCTTGGCTGGTTCCATCAACTGAGCCTGCCAATCGTCTTTTGAGCCGACTGGTCGCGCGAAAACATTTGCTTGCGGCGCATCGAAGTTCACGAGGGTAGCGATGATGTCCTGGTCTGATC
Organism: Pyrinomonadaceae bacterium; assembly: GCA_035491875.1. Taxonomy (GTDB): domain Bacteria; phylum Acidobacteriota; class Blastocatellia; order Pyrinomonadales; family Pyrinomonadaceae; genus PSRF01. The sequence continues at coordinate 3,411 of DATJKB010000335.1, forward strand.
CCTTTGGAACCCGTGCCGTGCCTGGCCGGACTTTAATACTCAGCGCCTTCGAGTCGGCGGCAAGTGTTGTTGGAACGACGAGCTGAGCAACACCTTCGGAGATCTCTTTCGGTCCCCACTTCAAAACTGCTGCGAATACGAGCACGCTCGCAAGTGCTGCCGCGCCGTAAAGCTGTAGCCGGGAACGGCGAATTACGCGACTGAGATCCAGCGTTGCCGATGTTTCACCCGCGTCAGCAAACATGCGGTTGATGATGGCGGGTGAAATATTTTTCTGCTGTTCAGGAGTGGAATACTCGACGGCAGTTACAAGCCGATCATCAATGCCTGGCGTCTTCTCTTCGATCAACCGGGCGAGACGAGCATCGCTGATCCTTTTCCAAAGCGGATAGACAAGCGCGAAGAAGATTGTGGCAAGCACAGTTAACAAAGCGCCAATACGCAGCGCCATCACTGCACCATCGTTATAACGGTATCGATGGGCCGACCAACCAGTCAGAAGCAGTACGAGCGCGATTACCGAAAGACAAATCGCAACGCCTCGCAAACAAAGCAGAAGACGCCTGCGGGTCCGAAGCCTTCTTAAAACGTCCAGCACAGTTTGGTTGTTGTAATACATGGGTTTTTCTCATTCTCCCCAGGCTTTAGCCTGGGCACCAGCGCGAGAGACCATACCGCCAACCGTTTTAACGGTTTCTCACCTTCCGGCTTCTGCGAGCTACGCAGGTAAACCGTTAAAACGGTTCACTGGTTCAAGTAACCACGAACCCCAGGCGGAAGCCTGGGGAGAATCAGACGGCAGCCCAATTCAACCGACCATTTTAACGACCTTCGTCCTTCTTGCTAAGACTGATTCCGTCACAAGCAGCAGCAACGCAAGCAACAACAGCGACCACCAGATCCTCTGCCGGCCTTCCACTTCTTCCTTGCTCAAGTTTCGACTGGCGTCTCCGCCCTCGGCATTTCCAGCGCCACCAGTTAAGCCGGCGACAAATTCTGCGAAGTTAAGCTTAGTGAAATCGCCTTCAACACCGTCGATGTCGATAGCGGCGAAGTCAGGTTGAGCGCTGTATCGCAATCGATAGAAGCCGGGCTCGCGAGCGGTCACGAGCACGTCTCCCTCGGCGGTCGAGCGCGTTTCCGTCAAACGTACTCCGCTCGGAGTATCGATCGCCGGAGGTGCGCCACCGTGATCGCGTTTGACCATAAACGTTTGTCCGAGCCCGTACCATGACCCTTCCTCGCGCTGACCCGCATATCTGATCATCTGATGCACGAACGGAAGATACGCCGGCGTGAGCGGTAGATCATTCCAGCTTGGACCAAGTGAAGTTGTAAACGCCAGCACTCGGCCCTTGCCTTTGCGCCACTCGACCAGCGTCGGACTTCCATCTTCAAAGCGGGCCAGCACGGCGGCAGTCGCTTGCGGCTCGGAACGCGCATAGCCAATTACCTGGGCGGACGACAGTCGGCCACTTTCGCGGAAGATTTCAAAGATTGGATGATCAAATTTTACTTCGGTGATCGCGACTGTTTCGTTAGCTTTTGTTTGCACTACTTCTTTCAGCACCACCGGAGATAGTTTGTCCAGCGAGCTGTTGAAGGAATTGACGTCGGTGTGCGGCCCTATCGCAATGATTAACTGACCGCCGGCCTCAACGAATTTCGTCAGACCCTGGGCCAGCGCCGCGGAAATCGGACCCGAATCATTCAGAATCACGAGCGAGTATTCCGCAACGCCCGAAGGATCGACAGCACCCGTCGTCTTCAGTGTGAATGTGTATGGCAGCGCGTCGTTAGTTGTAAGCGCGCTCTCCAGGTACAAACTGTCGCTCCGGCCACGCGACGCGCCTTCAATGATCAGCGCCTTCGCCGGGACGTCGCGCTTCAGAGTGAAATAGAAGTGGTTATCAGGAGCAAAATCCCCGCTGCTGATTTCGATAGCGCAGCGATTCGCCCCCTCAGTGAGATTGAAATTCGTGAACTCTATTATTCGGTTGTCACGACTGCCAAGACTAATCTCGCGTTTATCAACCGTCTGATCGTTTATCTGAAAAGAGATCTGGACGCGATCGCGTGGCGTGTCGCTGAAGTTGTTTACGTGAACCGCCAGATTCTCGAGATACTTCTGACCATAAACGACGCCGCGTGCTTCGACGTTCGTCACGGCGACATTCGGCTCCGAGTTGTTTCCGCCCACATCGATGGTCTGTAGTTCAGTCGCGTTGCCGAGCTTGAAAGAGGCCGTGGCCGGGTGCCATCCGGCAGTATGAAAATCAGAGATGAGAACGATCTTCCGTGGGCCGCTCGACTTCGTTTCGTTCAGCAACGACTCGGCTCCGCGCAGCGCCTGTTCGTAGTCAGTTCCGTCCCAGCCTGCTTCGATGCTGCGAATACCCGCACGCAGTTGATCCTTATCCGCGCTGAATCGATTGAGCACGACGTATCGTTTGTCAAAGCCGAGTACCGCCAACTGGTCGCCTGTACGGGCGTCGTCTACAACCCCTTCGGCGCGTCGTTGGGCATCCGCGAAGAACTGGTTGCGTCGCATGCTTAGCGACGTGTCGATGAGGATAACAGTAGCGCCGTTGGTGCCGGTCTCTTTGGCGGAGCTGCCGCCGGAAAAGAATGGACGCGTGAATGCGAGTACAATCAGGAGTATTGCGAGACACCGGAGCAGTAGTAGAAACAGATTGTGTAGCGTGCGGCGACGGATCGTTCGTTGCGGAATCTGTCGAACAAAAACGAGTGCAGGGAATTGGACTTTACGCGCGCGCGTGCGTCGCACGAGATGCACGAGTACTGGCGCCGCCAGCGCCGCTACGCCTAACAAGAATAATGGATTTAGAAATGACATAAGTACATTTCGGATTTGCGATTTCGGATTTCGGATTTGAAGTTCAGTTCGTCCACGGCTCTAAGAGACTACGACACCACCAGTGACGAAATCCGAAATCCGAAATCCCAAATCCGAAATTCTTCCCTATTTCCCCGCTCTTCGAGACAAAAACTTAAACAGCGCGAAATCCAAAGGCTGCTTGGTGGTGATCAACTCGTAATCGACATTGTTCGCAGCCGCGCAATTCTGCATATCTGCCACATGCTTCATCATTCGGTTCCGGTAGCCAGTGGCGACGACGTCAGGCAGCACAGGCATTTGCTCCAGCGTTTCCGCATCCTCAAGCAATATCACCGCATCGTCGAAATCGAAATCGAGCTCATTCTGGTCCAACACGTGGAACGCAACCACATCGTGACCATTGAAGCGGAGATGTTGAAACGCCGACTGCAATCGATCCGGCTGATCGTAAAAATCGGAAATCAAGACCACGATGCCACGCCGCGTCAGGATTTCGGCGAGTTGATGCAGAGATTGGGCGAGATCAGTTTCGCTGCCC
>DATJKB010000336.1:0-3843 GCA_035491875.1 Pyrinomonadaceae bacterium
GAGCAGGCGAATGATCTAGAGATCGAGTTAGGTACGCTTGAAGATGTCTACAGTCGGTCAGACTTTCTAACCGTTCATACACCGCTGACGAACGACACGCGCGGACTTATCGATCGCGACGTGTTGGCGAAGATGAAACGAGGCGCGCGAATAATAAATTGTGCTCGCGGTGGTTTGATTGACGAAGTCGCTCTTTATGAAGCTATTGCGAGCGGCGCGATCGCCGGAGCAGCCATCGACGTGTTTAGTCAGGAGCCGCCGCCCGCCGACCATCCTTTGTTGGGTCTTGAAGAAGTGATCGTTACGCCACACCTTGGAGCTTCGACGACCGAGGCGCAGGAAGGCGTCGCATTCACCGTCGCTGAACAGATGCGCGACTTCTTATTGACTGGCGCACTCCGAGGCGCGGTGAATGTTCCTTCAGTAGGATTGAAAGAGCTACACGTGTTGCAGCCCTACGTTGCGCTTGCTGAAAGGCTCGGCAGGTTTCAGGCGCAGCTGGTGGATAAGCCGGTAAGTGAAGTCAAAATCGAATTCGCCGGAGAGATTGTCGACATCGACGCAGCGCCGGTCACACGCGCATTTCTTAGTGGGTTACTGCGCGATGTCAGTGCGCGTGTGAATATTGTCAACGCGTTTTTGATTGCTGAAGAGCGTGGGATTAAGGTGACTACAACTTACATCCGCACCGCCTCTGAGGCGACGCCCGCCATTCGCACTAAGATAGTTACTAAGAGGTCAACGCACGGCCTGGCGGGAACGATCTTTGGGTACGGCGATCAAAGGCGAGAAGGTCGAATCACGGAGATTGATGGATTTCATCTCGAAGCTACACCAAAGGGACACATGCTGGTAATGCGCAACCGCGACGTTCCCGGTGTGATCGGAAAAGTGGGAACGATCCTCGGCGATGGTGGAGTAAATATCAGTCGCTTTCATCTGGGCCGGCGTGAGCGCGGCGGTGAAGCGATATCTGTAATTGAGACTGATGCGTCAGTTGAAAAAGACACCCTGCAAGCTCTTCGCGCATTGGACCAGGTTCTTTCAGCTCTCCCGATTGAATTATCTTAACTTATCTCGCACAAAGTTGTACGGCTTCTCTCTGTGTATTCAGTACCGTGCGCGGTAGCGGACGGCCTAGACTCCAATGGCGGTATTCGGAGCACTCCGGGCGTTGATCTTGGCCGTCCGCTACCGCGCACGGTACTGAATACTCGCTTCGCTCCCACTACTGAACAGCGGCATCGTTACTGAGCCGTCGAACCTTTCCTTGCTTCTCACCGTACTTACCTGCAAAATCCGCAAAACTTTTAGCAGGAGTTGTCATGGCAGCTGCCCCCGAACCGCTTCGCCGGCAAAACCTTCCACACCTTGCCGCAGACTATCACCCTGATCCGTTGAAGCCTGAACAAGCGCGCATTGATTCAATCGATCTCTTGCGTGGCATCGTGATGGTCATCATGATGCTGGACCACACTCGCGATTTCGTCCACAACGCTGCCCTGCAATTCGATCCTCTCGATCCCACGCGAACAAACGTCGCGCTTTATTTCACTCGCTGGATTACCCACTTCTGCGCGCCCGCGTTTGTGTTTCTCGCCGGCACCGGCGCTTATCTTCAACTTGCGCGGGGAAAATCCAAAGGTGAATTGTCGCGCTTTCTCATCACGCGCGGGCTCTGGCTAATTGTGCTCGAGGTTACATTGGTTCGCCTGGGCGCGTTCTGGAGTTTTGATTACAGATTGTTTGGTATGTTCCAGGTGATCTGGGTAATCGGTGTTTCAATGATCGTTCTTGCAGGACTCATTCATCTTCCCTTGAAGGCAGTTATCGGTTTCGGCGGGATCATGGTTGCGACGCACAACTTGCTTGATCGGCCAACCTTTCGAGTTGACAGCTGGCGTGGTCCGGGAAATCCGATACCGTCATTTGGTGCCAAGGTGTGGATGTTGCTTCACCAGCCATTCGAAGTCTTTCCAGTTTTGCCGATCCTTAGTCCGGTCGTCTTTGTGGTCTACCCATTGATCCCCTGGGTCGGCGTAATGGCGCTCGGCTACGCGCTGGGGTCGCTTTATGTGATAGACAAAGCATACCGACTGAGGCTCCTCAAAATCATGGGAGCAACGGCGATATTGCTGTTTGTTGTACTGCGGCTGTTTGATCAGTACGGCGAACCGCAGAAGTGGTCCGAACAGAGGAGTTTTGTGTTCACGATTCTGTCGTTTCTGAACACGACAAAGTATCCGCCCTCATTATTGTTCTTATTAATGACGCTAGGTCCGGCGCTGCTTCTTTTAGCGTATTTCGAAAAGACCACTGTGCATCGCGAGAACAGTCTCGGCGGGCGCGTGCGTGAGTTCTTCGTAACCTTTGGTCGCGTGCCGTTGTTCTTCTACCTCCTCCAGTGGCCCATGTCGCACCTCATTTCGCTAGTGCTTCATTTCGCCTTTGGCAAACCAACTGGATGGCTATTTCAAACGCCAATGGATTGGTTCACAAATCCTCCACCGCCAAACATCGGATTCAATTTGGTAGTGGTTTATCTATCGTGGATCACTGGCGTATTGATCTTGTATCCGCTGTGCAAATGGTTTTCGGGTGTGAAGAAGCGACGCCGCGATTGGTGGTTATCGTACTTGTAAAGCCATCCACAGATTACGCAGATTACACAGATTAAGAATCTAGAAAGCTAAGTTGAATCTTAAAGTTAGGTTTGAAAAATTGCTTGTGGAACCTTTTCCGCTCAACTTAGCTTTCTAGATTCTTAATCTGTGTAATCTGCGTAATCTGTGGATGGTCGCTTCCGCTTCTACTTCTCGGCCTGCTCTCGAAGAGTAACGAACAGTTTGGTGAGGTCTTTCATCTGATAGTTTGCATTGAGTCCGCTTGGATTCGGTAACACCCAAAGAATCGTGTTGCCCATCGTTTCTTGTTGTCGGCCCACAACCGCTTTCGACTGATTGAACGCAACGCGATAAGTGCCGACACCTAGTACCGCGAGTATGCGAGGGCGGTAACGATAGACCTTCTTCCGTAACCGCTCTCCACCTTTGACCATCTCTTCTTTAGACAGCAAGTCAGCTGAAGCCGTGGTTCGCGGAACTACGTTCGTGATTCCGTAGCCCAGCTTCAACAATTCACGTTCATCGAATGCTGTTAACAGACGATCTGTGAAGCCTGCCGCATGCAGTACTGGCCAGAAGCGATTTCCTGGACGTGCGAAGTGATGCCCTACCGCCGCAGTGTAAAGACCTGGGTTGATTCCGCAGAAAAGGATAGAAAGATCGGGAGCGATCACGTCGCGAACGGTTTTCGACGTGGCTGCCAGCAGTTGATCTTTTGTTGGTTTCCAGGGGTGCGCCACGAACAGGTTCAATAAACCTCAAAACGAGTTTCTTGCGTGGCGCTTTGCTTCGACACACGATCAATTACAGTTACGTGGAGGATGTATTGTCCGGGTGTCAGGCTCTCGAGCGAGATTTCAGCCGCGTAGGGAAGGCGAGCAAGATCAACAACTCCGTCGGTATTTATCTTGCGAAGAGCGGTGGTGATTACTGGTTGATTATCGCGTAACACCTGCACTTGCACGGCAACGTCGGGCTTGCCTTCGACAGCTGAGGGTTCGGTGTTGTAAGTGAAAAGCACGAAGCGAAGACTTGATTGACGTCGGAAGCGTTGGCTGGCACTCTGCGTAATCGGCACGATCTCGCCGGGATTTGAAACATTCGCCATCATCGATTGAGTTCGCTCAGCCAATATCAGACTACTTATTGTCAACTGTTTCTTGGTCAGGTCGGGCACTTCAATCCAAGTGAAGGCACTGCCGATGCGACCGCTCCGTTC
>DATJKB010000337.1:0-6160 GCA_035491875.1 Pyrinomonadaceae bacterium
AATTCCAGGTAGTCAGCCCAACGTCGATCGCTGCTCAGGTAGGTGAAACCAGTCAAAGCCGACATAGCGATGAAAGTCACGCTAATTGCCAGTCCATCGAGTCCGTCGGTGAGGTTCACTGCGTTTGACGAACCGAGAAGCACAATGCCGATCAGCACGAGGTAGAGATAAGGTCCGATATGAGTCTTTCCACCTGGAATTGAACTTAATTTAAAAAATGGAATACTGACATTCCACGAATAGTCACTTGCCCAGTACTTCGTCGAAACAAAAAGCACTGCCCAGACACCAACGGCAACCAAAGCCTGGGCAAGAAGTTTCTGCCTTCCGGTAAGACCGAGACTTCGTTGCTTGGCCATCTTCGAGTAGTCGTCGACGAAACCAATCGCTCCGAATAGAAGCGTCGCAATCATCGCCGTCCAAACGTAGATGCTGTTGAGCTTGGCCCAGAGAAGTGTCGAGATAAGTACTGAACCAACGATCAAAACGCCACCCATTGTCGGCGTGCCGCGCTTGACCATGTGACCCTGCGGTCCTTCTTCACGAATCTGCTGGCCGATATTCCACTCGCGCAGAGCTTCAATGAGTTTTCCACCGAAGAGCAGTGAGATGAGTAGCGCGGTTATCGCTGCGTAGGCGGTGCGGAAAGTGACGTACTGAAAAACATTCAGCGCCTTTACGAGATACCAGTCCTTATCCTTGAAGTGGATGTAGATGAGCTCGTAAAGAAGGTAGTAGATCATTTAAGCCAATGCCGATTGCCAATTGGTCAGTTTCTGGAATCTTCTCCAGCTAATGGGAATTGCTGACGTAGTGCCACGACAATCTTGTCAGTCGCAACGCCTCTCGAACCCTTCACCAAAACAAGATCGCCTTCACGGACTTCTTCTATCAACGCGGCGGCAGCCTCCGCTGAGTTTTCAAAGAATCTTGTCGCCGTGGCGCCGGCTTCATTCGCTCCGGCCACGATCTCTCTTCCCAATCCTCGAACTCCCCACACTAAATCAACTCCGAGCGTGTGTACGTCGCGACCCGCGTTGCGGTGCAGCTGGATCTCATCTGGTCCTAACTCGAGCATCTCTCCGGCAACCACAATCAAACGCCTTTTATCTTTCCCGCCTTCGGTCATAGTGCGAACCATGTTCAGCAACGATCGTGGATTCGAGTTGTACGAATCGTCGATAACAGTGAAGCCAGCCGCGAAATCAAATATCTCACCGCGCATTTTTGGCGGCACTGCGTGGCGAAGCGCCTCCGCAATCTGCGACGGCGTCAACTTAAAAGAAGTTCCGACAGCGGCAGCGGCCAATGCATTGCTGAGATTGTGCCGACCACTCATCGGCAGCATGGCAGCGGAATCACCCAAAGGCGTTCGCAGACGAAACGAAATGCTTCCTAAAGAACTCGTGTCGACCTCGGTCGCCGTAACGTCAGCCCTATTCTCGATCGCAAACGTCAACGTCTTGCCGCGATGCTTATCGCGCATCTTCAACACCAACGGATCATCGGCATTTAGAATCGCCGTTCCGGTCGGCTTCAGGCCTTCGATCAATTCGGCCTTTGCGGCTGCGATGTTTTCAATCGTGCCGAGATACTCAAGATGGACCGGCGCTACCATCAGCTCCACTCCAACATCCGGCGGCGTAATGCGACACAGGCGTTGAATCTCATGAGTCGGTGACGACATTCCCATTTCGAGCACTGCCAGATCGAATTGATCCGGCGAACGGCCTTCACTAACCATACGCAGAACAGAAAGCGGAAGACCCAAGCCATTGTTGTAGTTGCGTTCGCTTTTCAAGACGCGATAGCCGGCACTCTGCAATACATGAGCAGTTAATTCTTTCGCCGTCGTCTTGCCTGCACTTCCGGTAATCGCTACCACTTCGCGTCCCCACGCTCGATAGACCTCATGGGCCAACTGCTGCAATGCCGCGATTGCGTCTTCGACGAGCAACAATCGATCTTGTATTGCTTCAAGCTGAGGATCGCCTTTCACTCTGTCGAGACGCGCCACAGCGGCAATTGCTCCGGCCGCAAAACTCGATTCGATGAACTTGTGCCCATCGGCGAATTCTCCGTTGAAGCCGGCGCGGACGTAATCTTTCTGCGACAGCGCAAAGAAGAGTTCGCCCGCGCCAACTGAACGCGAGTCGATCGAATAGTCTGTAATTTGTTTGTCAAACATCTCGGCGCTCAAAGCTTCGTCATTGGCGCCCATCAATCTTGCGGCTTCAGCCAGGTTCACGTTATCGCTGCCTCTTCGCGCTCAGTATCCTCAGCATTACTGAATACAACCCGCGGTTCCTGCGAAACATCTTCGGCGTTTACATTTGCAGGTTCGAGCAGGCACTCGATGAGCCGGGACATCGAACTCTGGCTCATCGATGTGGCGAAGAGTTCGGCGTAACTCTCAAAACGAGTCGCTGATTCCTCACGTTCACCGTTCGATACATCTGCGGGGGATTGATGTTGCGCCCGGAAGGTTGCACGCTGGCTGCGTAACCTCTCCCTGCAGCCGGCAATTCCGTATCTTACGTCATTTTCCGAGGACTCTTCATCTGAACGGCGATGCAGCGTCATCTTCATCTGCTCCAGTTGAGGGAAACTGTTATCTGACTTCAATTAGCTCTGCCAAAATCGAGATAAATGACTTGCCCTGTACTGACTTCGGCACCGGGCGCTGGACTCTGTTTCATGACCCTGCCTTCCCCGCGGGCCTCAATTTGCAGACCTAACTGCGCGCAGGTCCGCGCGACATCTCGCACGCTGCGGCCATGCAGATCCGGCATTACCATCGCCTTACTGGTCGTAACTGCATAGACCACTTCACCTTCCCTACCCCCGTCACTAACCACAGTGGGTAATGTGGATCGCCGCTCGCTCTCCGCGCGCTGTTGTTCATCGCGGAGTTTTGCGTCGGAGGGCGACTGTTTGTCAGCACGCGCGATCAGTTCCGGTATCGCAGTGGTTTCGATGTCAGGTTCGACGTTAAGCGCCGGCAGAATCTGTTCTGCTATTTCGCGAAATACGGGCGCCGCAACGTCGCCACCGTGATACGCACCCGCCGGTTCATCAATCACAACGATAATTGCCACCTGCGGATTATTCACCGGAGCGAAACCCACAAACGATCCGACGAACTTCGTCGCCGAATAACCCCTGGTTCTCGGATCGATCTTCTGTGCTGTCCCTGTTTTACCAGCAGCTGAGTAGCCGTCGAGTTGTGCCTTCTTTGCGGTGCCGTGAAGAGTCACGCCTTCAAGCATTCCTCTTAACGCGATCGCGGTTTCAGCATTGATCACTCGACGTTGTTGCGGCTGTGCGCTAAACAAAACTGACCCGTTTGCGTTGCGAACTTCACGCACGATGTGTGGCGCGATGCGGACTCCATCGTTTGCAACTGCCCCGTAGGCTGAAACCATCTGCAAAGGAGTCACGCCAATTTCCTGACCGATAGCGATCGAGCCGATTGACGATGGCTGCCACCGATCCACTTTGCGGAGTATTCCTGGTGTCTCGCCCATCAGTTCGATGCCCGTCCGACTGCCAAACCCATAGCGAGTGATGTAGTCGTACATCGATTCGTCGCCGACACGGATACCCAACTTAATCGCACCCACGTTACTCGACTTGGCCAATGCTTCGACGAGCGTCAGCGAGCCAAAAGGGTGATGATCGTGAACCACTCGACCGGCAACTGTGATCGCGCCCATCTGACAATCGATATGATCTTCCGGCTTTGCTAACTTTCGATCGATGGCAGCTGAGAAAGCGACGATCTTGAACGTCGAACCTGGTTCGTAGATGTTCTGTAGTGCCCAATTGGATCGCGCGTCTGCGATGGAGTCGCTCACCTTGTTGGGATCAAATGTTGGCGCGTTAGCGAGCGCGAGGATTTCGCCGGTGCGTGGATCGAGAACGATCGCTGTACCGGATTTCGCGTGCGATCGTGAAACCGCAGCCTGCAGTGCTTGTTCGGCGTGATACTGGATTGTCTGATCGATTGTCAGAACAACTGTCTGTCCTGGCTTGGCTGGAATCTCAAAACTTTCATACGCCCGGCCCGTCGCATCTTTTTCCAGAAAAAGCTCGCCGGGCTCACCTTTGATCTTGGAATTGTAGGAATGCTCCACACCGCCCAAGCCTTGACCGTCGATTCCAACGTACCCGAGCACGTGCGAAGCCAACGAACCATTCGGGTAAAAACGCTTCGGTTCGATCACCGGGTGAATGCCTGGAAGCTCCAGGGCCAGAATCTGATTTCCGCGATCTACATCCAGCCGTCGAGCGATCCATAAGAACCTGCGCTCCGTTGTCTGCGCGTTCGATAGTTGTTGTGAAACCTCCGCATAACTAAAACCCAAAGCATTCGATAATTGCTGGGCCGTGCACTCAAGCTGTCCGGCATCCAGATCTGCTGGATCCAGAAAGAGCGAGATGGTCTGTACGCTACGAGCGAGTTGGCGTCCGTTTCGATCCAACACCTCACCACGCTGCGGAGTTGTATCGAGTGCATTTTGTTGTTGTTGGCGCGCACGGTTTGTGAGACTCGAGTGTTGCGACACCTGCAAGTAAACAAGGCGCGCTGATACGGCGAGCATCCAAAAGCCGATAAAAGCCGCGACTAAGAGCGCGCGGCTTAAGGAGACATCAGGTCGTGATTTCGATTGAGCGACTAGGCGTGCCAGCATCACCTAACTTGTTTTCCTTCCTACCCGACACGTGGTGAGACCGCAGATAGTTGTCAGAGCTTGATCATTCAGCGAGTCTGCGAAGCTTTCGTTTTGTTGTTCTCAGTCCCTCCTTTCGGTTTTTCGGCTGGCTTTGAACTTGGCATGCCGATCTGCGCTGCCGTTGCCGGCTTCAGTCCCAAACTGGCTGCTGCTTTGAATAACGTTGCGGGCGACGAGATCTTTTGTTTCTCGAGCGACAGTTGCTGATTCTGTTGCAGCAGTTGAAAACGTTGACGACGAAGACTTTCACTCTTGTAACCGTACTGCACCGCAGCAAAATGAGTTTTGCCCGCGAAGACAAAACCGCCTGCCAACACCAGGCCGCTGAACAATAGAAGCGCCAGTCGAGAAAGGGCCGACGCATCTCGACTACGAGTGATCTTCTTGTTTGATTGATATTCCGGGAACCGTTTCATTTCTTCACCTGTTACTGCTCAATAAGCTTGGTGGCCGCTCGGAGTTTTGCGCTGCGGGCACGCGCGTTTACTTCAATCTCTTCGTCAGTCGGCGTGATCGGACGCCGCGTCAGTATTTCCACCGCCCGGCGAGCTCCACACGAACAAACCGGCTGACGTGGTGGGCAATCGCAATGTCCGGCAAGTCGTCGAAGTTCGCGCTTGAGAATTCGATCCTCTAGCGAGTGGAAACTTATGCCGACAAAACAACCACCGGGAGTTAAAAGATCAACTGCTGTTTCGATGAATTCCCCGAGTCCTTCGAGTTCGCGATTGACGGCTATACGTAATGCCTGGAAAGTACGTGTTGCCGGGTTTATCTGATAGTGTTTCTTCGGGCCGATACTTTGTTGGACCAGGTCCGCGAGTTCCCTTGTTGTTGTTACTGGATTCCCCTGTTCTCGTCTTTTGACAATTCGTCGAGCGATCTTTCGGGAGTGCCGCTCTTCACCAAATTCAAAGATGATGTTGGCGATCTCTGCCTCGGGTAGACTCAGCAATAACTCTGCTGCCGTGTCGTCTCCGCTGGAAGGATCCATTCGCATGTCCAACGGAGCATCGAAGCGAAAACTAAAACCTCGTTCACTCGAATCAAACTGCAGAGACGAGACTCCAAGGTCTGCGAGAATACCTTGAGGACTGTTCTCGCCTGCGTCTTCTAAAACCTGTGCGATTCGCCGGAAGTTTGCGTGGAAGGCGCGGAAGCGGTCACCGAATCGAGCCAATCGTTTTCGCACGAAAGTTAGTGCTTCCGTGTCGAGATCAATTCCGATGACGCGTGTTTCGTCGGAGGATTGAAGAATCGTTTCGCTGTGTCCGCCGAGTCCAACCGTGCAATCTACGAAGAGGCCTCCTCGCTCTGGAGCGAGGAATTTCATCGTCTCTTCTAGCAGCACGGGGCGATGGGGCGCGCCCATGCCCCCCAAAGGCGCAGCCATCACCACCGCCCCGTGATCTCGTTCAAAGATC
>DATJKB010000338.1:0-4102 GCA_035491875.1 Pyrinomonadaceae bacterium
GACCTGATTCACCACAGAAAACTCCCGTTGGTATTCCCTTCAATGTCGGAATTTGGGAAGGGCCAGATGGGACTACAGTCATCGCCGCTCTTAATCCGCTCAGCTACGGCAGCCAGGTGAACTACGATATCAGCAAGACTCCACCAACACCGCCAGGCGCGGATCCCAACTTAACGGCGCAGCAGAATCAGGCGAGAACTCGCGCCCTCGAAGATTGGACCAGGCGGATCGATATCAATGGCAACCTTACCGGCATCTTTGCCGATTATCACTACGTCGGCACTGGTGATGTCGGCGGATCGCCAAATCAGAACTCGGTTCGACTGATGGAGTCCATAACTTCGAAGAGCAAAACTATTCTTCCGTCTCCTTTCTCCGTTGGGCAAACAACGACTACGCCTTCTGGGCCAACGGTCCAGATGGGTGATGGACCAGTCCGCGTTATTTGGTCAAAAGCCGATCAGCTTTTTCAGGACATTGGCAGCTGTTGCCCGACTGACCGCATGCCGCGGTACAAAGGCGATCTCGAATTGATCAATCACTCGGCTGGCTCATTGACCTCTCAGGCGTATCAGAAACGCTGGAATCGAAAGAATGAGTTGCTCGCCGATGCGGCCGAGAAAGCGTCAGTTGCAGCCGAATGGCTGGGCGCACGCTCGTATCCGCGTGAGCGACTGAACAACGCATGGACGCTTGTTATGGGAGGACAGTTTCACGACATATTGCCTGGCACTGCCACGCCGAAGGCTTTTGAGTTTGCCTGGAACGACGACGTGATTGCGATGAATCAATTCGCTGGCGTGATGACAAGTGCTGTGAACGGGATCGCTGCGGAGCTCGATACGCAAGCGAAGGGAACGGCGATTGTCGTCTATAACCCGTTGAACATCAGGCGCGAAGATGTGGTTGAAGCGACCATTTCGTTTCCGAATGGCCTGCCAAAAGCCGTTCGCGTTGTTGGACCAGACGGAGCAGAGGTTCCCTCTCAGATCAGCAGTGGAAAGATTCTGTTTGTAGCCAAGACGCCCTCGGTAGGGTTTGCGGTCTACGATGTTCAACCCGCTGAATCGACCTCAGCCTCGACTTTGAAGGTAAGCGAGTCGACACTGGAAAACGCTCGGTATCGCGTAAGTCTAAACAGTAACGGCGATGTATCCAGTATTTTTGACAAGCGTACGTCCCGAGAACTTCTCTCAGCACCGATTCGTCTCGCTATTTCGACTGACAATCCCCGCCAGTGGCCCGCATGGAACATGGACTTTGAAGACGAGCAGCGTGCGCCGCGTGCATTCGTCAGTGGTAGTGCGAAGATAAGTGTTGTTGAGGAAGGTCCTGCGCGAGTCAGTGTGGCAGTGGTTCGTGAGACGGAAGACTCGAAGTTTGTGCAGACGATCAGTTTGTCGGCCGGCGATGGCGGCAATCGTGTCGAATTCGGCAATGTGATTGACTGGAATACGAAGCAGGCGAATTTGAAGGCCACTTTTCCTCTCGCAGCCACAAACAAGATGGCCACATACAACTGGGATATCGGCACCATTCAGCGGCCGAACGCAGCCGAGCGCCAGTTTGAAGTTGGTTCGCATCAATGGATCGATCTTGCGGATCAAAGCGGCGCTTTTGGGGCGACGGTGCTCACCGATTGCAAGAACGGTTCCGACAAACCAGATGACCGAACGATTCGTTTGACACTGGTGCGCACGCCAGGTACTCGGGGTGGGTACGCAGATCAGGGAACGCAGGATATCGGACGCCACGAGATCAAGTTTGGTCTAGCTGGACACGCTGGCGACTGGCGCAAAGACCGAACTGACTGGCAAGGATATCGTTTGAATCAGCCACTGATCGCCTTTCAGAGTCCGTCTCATCCGGGCACATTGACGAAGTCATTCTCTCTGCTTCGACTCAACAATGATCGAGTGCGTGTGCTCGCTTTAAAGAAAGCCGAGTTAAGTGACGAAGTGATTGTGCGCTTAGTCGAAACAGATGGTGTCGCTGCCGATAACGTGCGGCTTACCTTTATGTCGCCTGTTGTTGCTGCGCGTGAGGTCAATGCGCAGGAGCAGCCCGTTGGACCAGCAAACATCACGGGCGGCGAACTCGTAACGTCGTTCCGAGCATTTCAGCCGCGAACGTTCGCCTTGAAGCTCGCGCCAACGCGAATCAAGACAAGCGCGGTTCAGTCGCAGCCAGTTGGCCTTGATTACGATCTCTCGGTGGCAGCGCGCATTGGTCGTCCAGCCGACGGCAGCTTCGATTGGGCGCCGAATAATCAGAATGCGAGCCAGGGAAAATCTTTGCCGGCCGAATTGTTGCCGCGCGAAATATCATTCGGCGGCATTCGCTTTCAACTCGGCGCAGCGACGAAGCCCAACGCGGTTGTGTCGCGTGGTCAAACGATTGCGCTGCCGGAAGGACGATTCAATCGCGTGTATCTGTTAGCGGCGGCGATGGGTGGCGATCAAAAAGCAACATTTCAAGTCGGACAAAAGCAATTCGAACTAACGATTCAGGAATGGACTGGATACATCGGACAGTGGGACAACCGCATTTGGAAGACGACAGAAGAAGTGATCAGACAGAGCGTCGCGGCTGCGGCTGCTGGAGCCCCACCCAGAATTCGCATCAATCCCTATGGCGAAATGACTGGCTTGCGACCCGGCTATATCAAACGCGCCGACGTTGCATGGTTTGCTTCACAGCGACGTGATGCGGCGGGAAATCCCGAGGCTTATCAGTATTCGTATCTCTATGCCTATCCGATCGATATCCCAGCTGGTTCGCGAACGCTTGTCTTACCGGATAACGAACGAATCAGAATCCTCGCAGTGACTGTCGCGAACGAGCCGTGGGTCACATCGCCCGCGCAGCCACTCTACGACACGTTGGAACGATAATCAGCCGCAGATTTCGCAGAAAAACACAGATAAGAACTCTAAGGAGTAGCGAGGGCTCATCAACTTTTAAGCAGCTCAAGCGAATGCCCGATACGCTTCACTTTGTCGTCAACGTCCGTACACTCAACACTACCAGAACAACTCAACGTCGAAAGCTCTCAACGAATGTCCGATATGCTTCAGCTTGTCGTCAACGCTTCGCACACTCAACACTACAAGAACAACTCAACGTTGAAAGCCATTTCTGGGAAGTTGAACGGTAGGAAAGGTTGACGACAAGCTGAAGCGTATCGGACATCAGTTGCGCCATTTCTGGGAAGTTGAACCGTAGGGAACGTCGCCGACAAGCTGAAGCATATCGGACATCTAGTTGCCCGGTTTCTGGGAGGTTGAGTGTAGGGAACGTTGACGACAAGCTGAAGCGTATCGGACATTCGTTGAGCGCTTTCAACGTTGAGCGATTTCAGGGAACGATGAGTGTTGAGCGCGTTGACGACAAGCTGAAGCGTATCGGACATCGGTTGAGCGATTTCTGAGAGGTTGAGTGTGGGGAAGGTTGGCGCGCGCTTTGGCCACGTTGTTGCTTTGACTCATGGATAAGCGAGTCAGACGTATTTGAACTATACAGGTCGAAGCGGCTGCGCTCGTTCGGTGGATGTTTTTGTAGCAGAAAAGAGGGGTTATCGATGATTGAAGAAAACAGGAATAATTACGAACGGGAAACAGCTAGTTCATCAAGACGCAAACTCGGTTTTATGTTAGCCGGACTCGGCGTCGGCGGAACGCTTGCTTATCTGATCTCGCGTAGGGCGCGCGCAGCCAGAGATCAGGCGAAGCGAATCGAATCACGCGGTCAGTCAACCGACAATGTTGTTGATGATCAGGGAACAACTCAGGATGAAGCCGCGCAAATCCTGCGTAATTTGAGAGACCGTGGTTTTGAGGCCAGCGACGAGAAGCTTGCGCTCGCACTCGGTCGAACGGCGGAGGAGATCCAGGCGTTCAATACAGGTCTTGAGGTTATTGACGCCGACGTAATCATGAAGGCGCGTGGCATCGCGATGCATCGAGGTGTTCGCGTAGACTAGATCTCAGATCGCGCGCGCAATTAAGTAAACAATGGGCCTCGCGTCGTTTCCTTTCAGACGCTTGGCCCATGATGTTTTGAATTCCGGCCAGTCACCAGCGGCCAAACTCCCACGCTCTTT
>DATJKB010000339.1:0-11030 GCA_035491875.1 Pyrinomonadaceae bacterium
GTCCCCAATGACCTATGTAGTTGTGGAATTATGCGTTGATTGCAAATACACAGATTGCGCAGCAGTGTGTCCAGTGGAAGCATTTCATGAGTTGCCGGATCGTTTGTACATCAATGCCGACACATGTATTGATTGCGATGCATGTGTTCCCGAATGTCCCGTTGAAGCAATTTTTGCTGACACCAATGTGCCGGATCAGTATACACACTGGACTCAAATCAATATTGACGAAGCTCCAAATTATCCCGTCATTAGCAAGAAGATCCCCGCTCTCCACGGACCCAGCTGCACTGGTCCGGAAGAATAACGAAAGCACCTCAGATTCACAGATATAAGGGATGAAGGATGAAATCCGACGCGGGGACTAGGAGATGTAGCGACATGGAGAGTCACCGTGTCTCCGCGCCTCTCAGTCTCCGTGTCAGTCTTCATCATTAATCGCTCATTCTTGTTCTTATGCCGCCTCTTGGGGTGCTCGCGAGCTACTTCACCACTTCAAACTCGATCCACTGCATAGCGCTTCGTTTTGTTATCTGATCGTCGACTACGATCTGGAGAACATATTCCCCGGGCGTGAGGATCGAGCCAAGTCCCAGGCGGGCACCGGCTGCTATTCGTTTCAAATCAGGTTGGTCTTTCGAAGTGACTGGAAGACGGTCCGAGCTGTAAACCTTCTGGCCCTCGCGAAAAATCGTCGTCTGACTCAAAAGACGCGTTGAACGCGAGCTATCAACAGACGCATTGTAGATCGTGTAACCGAACACTAACGACGAACCCATGCGAAATCTTCTTAGCGTCGCCTGGCTCAACACGTCCTCGTCGGTTGCGTTTGCGGAAGGCGCATCACCCTGAAGCAGAATCCCTGACAACGCGAGCCGGTTGGTTTGTAAATTTGGAATCGTGAGAAATTGTCCGGCTGAGCCCACACGCCCGGAAACCATATCAACCGCGGCAATGCGAAACTGAAATACACCCGCTTCTTTCGCTGGTATGTCGAAGGTATAAACCACGCCGTCACGCTTAGCACGTTCGAACGGTCTACCTCGCAGTCGCAAGGTGGTTTTGTGCTCGTGCCTGGTTGTGATCGTTCCGTTATCTCCGAAGAACACGGTAGTCAAAATCAGATTCGCTACGTGCGAGCCATCTGGTTCTTCAATGAACGTCAGGTCCTTTGCATCAAAAGAAAGCAGGAGACGCAACATGGAACCACGAGCGGGATCATTAACGAATAGCGGTGTCAGCCGGACGTCGATCTCACTCGCGCCAAACGGAGACGAAAGAGCGCGCTCCATGCGGTCGCGAGTTGTGGACGGACTGCCTGGAGCATCCGCCTCAGTGACACCGTAGAATCCGGCACGTGTTCGTACCGTTACACCGTCGCGCTTCACACGTGCTTTGATCTGGTGAAATCGTTTATCGAAAGTCGTTGCTGCGGGTCGATAGCCGATAAGGTAATAGCCGCCCTGGTCCTCAAGCACTTTGTCAAAACCAAAATCGTTGGAGTTGCGAATAAGGAATCCGCCAGTTTGCTTTGCCAGCAGATCCGATCCTTCCATGTTTCGCCTGAGTTCAACCGGACGCTCCTTAATCAGTCGTGTAACAACATCCGGTTCCTGGCCTGGGCGTCTGCGACGACCAGCTGGCGGATATGAAATCTCATCTCGCGCATCCGGCCCGAGTGTCTGCAGCCTCTGCGAAGCCACTCCATAAATCACTACTGACGAACGAATAGCGACTTCAGCCAAGCGGCTAAGTCCATCCAGGTAGCTCTTCGATTGTGTCCAAACATCAATCAAGTTTGCGTTCCGGGTCGCGTCCTGTATGACCGGTCGCGTCAGCCCAAAATTGGTAGGCGATATTTCCTGCTGTTCTGTCGGTAGATTGTCAGAAATCAACATCATCGACTTGCGACCCGGAAGATCAGCCATTCCTCGCAAGATAAACTTGACGGACCTGGCGGTGTAATAAATCGACGCCGATTCACGACAGAGATCGGGATCGCCGGCAGCCGATGCTTGTTTGACGCCGGCACTGCTCGGCGATCTGTCAGGAAGCATTCTCCCAGTAGGCTCTCCCTCGGGAGGATGGACCACAAGCGATCTTTCAGCGTCAATAACTGACAACCCGATACGACTACAGGGATTCCATTTGAGATTCGCAACAGCGTTCTGCAAAACGCGGTGATCCGTTGTGAATTGCTGAAGTGCTCCAACGTCGCCTCCCGTACGAATGATCGCAACCAGATCCGTTGGTTCGAGCTTTTCGTTTATGAACTTCGACAGCTGCGATCGCACACGCGCCATGCTGTCGAACGACATGCCCAGGTCATCAATGACGATTGCCATCGTTCGTCCAACCTGTTCCCGGGTTATTGGCTTTACTGTGA
Organism: Pyrinomonadaceae bacterium; assembly: GCA_035491875.1. Classification (GTDB taxonomy): domain Bacteria; phylum Acidobacteriota; class Blastocatellia; order Pyrinomonadales; family Pyrinomonadaceae; genus PSRF01. The sequence goes on from DATJKB010000339.1 coordinate 2,387, forward strand.
CCGCGCCTTCCGCAGCGCGTGGTGATGTTGCTGCCAACGATCCAGTCGACGACGAGTGATCTACGCGCTTTGAATTTACGACGTACGAAAAGTTTGTGATCTCCTGGCGTCGACCATCTTCGAAAAGCTCAAACTCCCCGGGTTTGAGATCAGTTACCTGCTTGCCGTCTTTGGTGACGACCACGTCGATTTGGACCAGGTTGGTGGTTATTCGAATCACATCCTGATCAGGGGTGTCGCGTTGATTCACAGCTGGCGGTTGCGGAACCGGTGCTGGTTGCTGCGCTGGTGTTGGACTCGGAGCTGGTTGTGGTTTCGGATCTTGAGCGAACAAACGCGGTGTTACCGAAAAGATAAGTAACCAGCAGATGAAGAGCCGATTGTTCATCTTGGAGGGCCTTTTGATACGGCAGCATACTACACGTTCGGGCCGCACATTGTCGCCCTGATCAGTGCTTCGCGAATACCCCCAACGGCAGTTGAGGGATCGTTCAGATCCAGCCTACAACTCAAAGGATAGATGCGCTGACGCGCAGCGAATTCCGTCGCGATTTCATTGCTCAAGTTCGTTAGCGGCGAGTCGGAGTCGTGGGGGATAGCGGCTCATAGGCTGGGTTTGAACAATCCCCCAGCTGCCGTTGGGGGGATTTCGCGCACTACTTAATAACTTCAAACGGAACCCATTGCGTAGCCGTACGCTTTGCCGATTGATCCTCAACCATAACCAGCAACACATACTCCCCGGGCGTCATTTCAGGCCCTATCTCTAATCGGCCTCCGGCTGAAATGCGTTTCAAATCAGCCTGATCCTTCGTATTAACCGGCGACGGATTAAAGGAGAAGATCCGGCGGCCGTCGCGAAAGATAACCAACTGGCTTGTGAGACGAGAAGATCGCGCGGCATCAGCTGTCGCATTGTAGATGGTGTAACCAAACAGCAGGCTGGTGCCCTGACGAAAACTTCTGAGTGCGGCTGCGAGGAAAAGATCTTCATTGCTGCTGGAAGACGAGTTCTTATCTGGCTGCAGAAGAATCCCAGATAACGCTAAACCGTTTTTTAGATCAGGAATCGTAAGAAACTGGCCGGCCGAACCAATGCGCGATGACGAAGTGTCAGCGACAACGATGCGAAACTGAAACTTGCCGGCATCTTTCGCGGGAACATCGAAACTGTAAACAAGTGGTTCTCTTTGCGCTCGCTCAAAAGGTTCGCCGCGCAATCGGAGAGTGGCGCTATGGTCGTGTTGCCTTACCACGCTACCATTCTCCCCAAAGAACACTGTCGACAGAGCAAGGTGCGCGGCGTTGCTCTTGTCAGCCTCTTCGATAAACGTCAAATCATTCGCGTCGAGCACGACGAATAAACGCAGCATCGGACCGCGATTTGGATCGTCAACAAACAAAGGCGTCAGTCGAACATTGATTCCGCTGGCCCCAAACGGTGACGCGACGGCCCGGCCCATTCGTTCGCTTAGCGTTGACGGAGGCCCAGGGGCGTCTGGCTGTGTTACGCCATAAAAACCCGCACGCGTTCGGAGTGTCATGCCGCCACGCTTAACTTTCGCCTTGATTTCGTGAAAGCGGCGATCGAAAGTGCCCGCAGCAGGACGATATCCGATCAGGTAGTACCCGCTTTGATCCTCCAGCACTCTCCCAAACTCAAACTCGTTCGTGTTCTTAATCATGAAGCCGCCGGTTTGCCGCGCGATCATGTCCGCACCTTCGATGTTGAGACGCAACGTCCTTGAACGGTCTAGCACGAGACGGGCTATTACATCTTGATCGGGAGTTGTGCGTGTGCCTAAAGGAGGGTACGAAATAGCGTCAGCCGGATGTGGGCCAACCGTCTGTAGTCCCTGAGACGCGACCGTGTAGATCACAACAGAGGAACGAATAGCGATCTCGGCAAGTCGACTTAAGCCATCCAGGTCGCTAACGGGCAAATTAGTGTTGACTTCCCTTTGACCGGTCTTCATGCGACTCAACGCCGGATCTTCGATAGAAATCTGTTGGTGCTCTACCGGCAAACTGTCAGAAATGACGACCATCGATTTGCGGCCAGGCAGTTCCGACATCCCTCGCAAGATGAAGCTCAGCGATTTCATTGTGTCGCTCGGGCCAGCGTTCATCATACACAAAGGGCTATTTGGGCCTCCCGTCGATCGCGCCGGCGGAAGTACGACAAGGCCTACGCGGCTGCACGGATTCCACGTCAGTTGCGCGACAGCGTTCTGCAAAACGTTTCGGTCGGTCGTGAACTGTTGCAGCGCACCCACATCTCCGCCCGTGCGAATGATGGCCACAAGATCCGTGGGCGATAGATTTTCGCTTATAAATTTAGTGAGCTTAGTTCGCGTTCGAGCCACCGCCTCGAACGACATGCCTAAATCGTCCACAACGATCGCCATCGTGCGTCCGACTTGTTCAGCAGTGATTGGTTTAGCTGCAACAGGAGCATCAGAAACTTTATCTGGAGACCGGGCGATCAACGAGCCTGATGAGGTTGTATGACGAACCTGGCCTGAAGTTGAGACATACGCGAAGTTCGTAATGGTTTGACGCTGTCCGTCTTCGAAGATTTCAAAGTCTTCGGGTTTCAGATCCGTAACTTGTTTTCCTTCCTTCGTGACTACAACGTCCACTTGCACAAGGTTAGTTGTAATCCTGACAACGTCTTGATCTGATGTATCGCGAACGAGAGGAACCGCGGGTGTTGGTGAAGGTTGCGGCGTTTGTGATTGCTGCGCAGGCCTACTCGTTTGTGATTGCTGCGCGGCAAGAGCAGCCGTGAACACGAAAACGAGTACGCCGGTGACGAGAAGACGTTGATTCATAGTCGCCGATGGTCGGCGTAAACCTTTGCGGAGGATGCGATATTACAGGGAGAGAGTGTTCGCATACTACGCGGAACTAATCCGACAGACAAGATTCTAAGGAGACCATCCACTTCATGTCGGTGGTACTTCAATTTCTACCTACAACAGAGCGGGACGGTCAACTCAATCTTGAGTTGTTGTCATAGTTGAAGAGCAACTGCGGCTCGGTTCAGCGCGTCGGTCAAACGTTTTACTTCCATCCTTGCGCGCTGTGAATCTCCAGCTTCGATCGCTTCGGTAAGTCCCGGCAGAACCATTGCTTTGTAGGTTGGGCGCGGTGCGTAAATCAAATGTTTGAACCATGGGCGACCAGGTAGTCCCGCGTCGTCTAACAACGCGCGCTCGACTCGCATTAATGCTTTGTGTGCTCGCTCCGCTTGCATTGACTCACCGCGGTTGGTTGCTCCTCGCGCTGATTCGAGTACGGTGCGAGCATTGTTCTCCCACTGTTTTGCTGCTGCACGAGCCGGACCAACATCCAGATCCAACTTCCGATCGCGTGCGGCCCGTTGGCTCTCGTCAAGGTAGATCTGCACCTCGCGCGCATACGCCTCATAATCGAGCGGCACGTAATCACACTCCGACAATCGCAGAGCAGCCACAGCCCAGTAGCGACCCATTGCGGCATGATAGTAGTAGCCGGGATCACCCACGCGGTCGACCCAGGTAAAACTATCGTAGATAGAATGATAGACGCCGTATGGACCATCAAAGGTGAGGTCAGCGATGGACACGCCGAGAAAATTTAGAAACACGGTGTAATCGGAACCAGAACCGAGTCTAGTAGTGACGGGCGTTTCTGTCTTGTTGCGACTGGCCCACGCATCGTAGATCGAGCCTCCGCTCGGATCAGGCACGTCGCGCGCAACCTCACGCAGAAAGTTTGCGAGTGAAGGCACGGCGGCGGCGGTGAAATTGTTTCCCGAAGCAGAACTGTCGACGTTCAGATAAGCGAGCGCACCGGCTTTAAGTCGATCTGCTTCTAGTTCACCCCACTCGGTACTTCCAGTCAGCGTGAATTCCTCAGCATCCCAGGACGCGAAGATCAGAGTGCGTCGAGGCTTCCAACCACTGCGTTTCAATTCGCCAAACGCACGCGCGGTCTCCATCATCGTTGCGCTTCCACTACTCGGGTCGACGCCGCCAAACACCCACGCATCGCGATGATTGCCGAGCACTACCCATTCATCAGGACGTTCTGAACCACGCAGCCGACCAACAACATTCCAAATCGATCGGACTTTCTTATCGTTCTCGATCACCAAATGGAGCTTGTCAGTGGTTGGACCAAGACGATATTGAAGCGGCAGGCCGCCTTGCCAGTTCTGAGGGGCCGTTGGCCCAGTCATCTTTTCCAGAATCTTTCTTGCGTCTTTATACGACAGTGGCGCGGCGGCGATGGTTGGCATTGAAACCGCTGTCTCGGCCGGTAGAAAACGTCCGCCGGGAACAGAGGCCCAGCCTGGTGTCCGCGGATCGCCGGGCAAGTTGAAGTCGTAAACGATGCCGCCTCTTTGGAGATGACTTTCCGGGCCCCACGGTCCGAAAGGGTAAACTTCGCCTTTCTTGAATCCATCTTCAGCGGGATCTGAATAAAGGAGCAGCGCTGCGGCACCGCGCTTCTGTGCTGTCAACGCTTTGAACCCACGGTAACTGTAGGGGACGGAGTAACGGGCGAGCGCGATTTTGCCACGCACGTCGACACCTTGCTTTTGCAGCAGATCGTAGTCTTCGGGATTGCCGCTGTTGACGTAAACAACGGGCGCCGAAATGTCGATGTCGGCCGAGTAAGCACAGTAAGGAATGCCGACTTCAGTTGAACTCGAATCCGGATCTTGAGGTATCGCTTCTTCTTTTAGCGAAAGCTTTTCTCCGGATGCGACCAAGGTTGCTTCGTATCGCACTGGCCAGGGAAGATAAACCGGGTGTTCGATCAGTTCGACGTTTTCGAGTCCGTACTTGCGCCATTGCTCCGCGACGTATTGGGCCAGTTCGTAGTTGCGGGCTGAGCCGGCCATGTGTGGCTTGGCAGTGAAGATGCGATGCTCGCGGCGGCAGTTTTCGGGACGGATGGTTTGAATCAGACGCGACTCGAGTGGCTGGAGTCTCTCGCGATTCGACGGCGAAAGACCTTCTCGACGATCTGTTTGATTCGGAACACCCGCGCTGGCAACTGATGCAAGTACCAAGAGGGTGACGAGTAAGCGGATCAAAGTGGCCACTCAGGTATCACGTTGATTCAAAGTGTGTCAAGAAATGTCTCAAGGTTGAGTGGCGCAGTCGGGAAGGGGGCAAGCGGTGTTTACGGTCAAGTGGCGATAAGTTCAACGAGCACGCCCCCGCTGCTTCTGTTTCCCCAGATGTTGGCGACCTTGTGGATTGAGCGGGGGCGTGCTTGTTGTCGCTTCTGGATCTTGAGCATATCGACCGCTTGCCCCCTTCCTGACTGCACCACTCAATCCTGAATCATTCCGCTGCGGCGTCTCATTCAGTTCTTAATGCTACGATTGGATCTACTCGCGTTGCTCTTCTTGCAGGTAACAAACACGCAAGCAGAGCTACGATCAACAACACAATTGATACAGTCGCAAACGTAAACGGATCGTTTGATGAAACTCCGTAAAGCAAGCCTCTCAACACTCGCGACAATGAAAAGGCACCAACTAAGCCAATCGCCAGGCCGATCAACGCCATGGTCATTCCCTGGCGAACAACCAAACGCAGCACATCTGCTCGTTTTGCTCCTAACGCCATGCGAATTCCAATCTCGTGCGTGCGCCAACTCACCGAATAGCTCATCACTCCGTAGAGACCCACGGCGGCAAGCACCAAGGCAACTGACGCAAAGATTCCCAGCAACAACATGTTGAACCGACGCGGCGCTACGGAAGTGCTCAACAACTGATTCAGAGTTTGCGTGCGCCAGACGATCTGATTTGGATCGAAAGCTTTCAATGCTGCGCGCGCTGGTTGAATCAACAGTCCGGCATCTGCGAGGTCCGTTTTCATGATGACATTCAGTCGGCGGTCGGGTCTTTGCAGATACGAAACATAGACTTCCGGTTGCACACCCAGATCCAATCCGTTGCGTCTGACATCTCCCACAACGCCAACAATCTCGCGCGGGGTTTTATCTGGACCATCAAAAACCAGGCGGCGGCCAATCGGATCTTCACCGGGGAAGAAACGTTGCACGAAAGCATCGCTAACTACCAACACCTCTGGAGTTCCCTTCGTGTCGTTTGTGGTGAACACACGACCGCGCCGCAAAGGAATACTCATTGCCCCAAAATAGTCGGAGCTTGCGACGGTGTAGTCAGCCACCAGTTCTTCGCCGGGTTTGTAAGGCGACCGGCCCTCGATATTGAAGCTGAGTTCGATATCGAAGTCCGTTAAAGGAACATTGCTGGTGAGGGCAACTTCGCGCACACCCGGAACGCTTTTCATTCCTTCCACAATCTGTTGAAACGCTGCGGCTTGTTGCTCCGCTTTTGGGTATCTGCTTCTGCTGAGTGGCACATCCAGCGCCAACACACCAGTGGGGTTGAACCCCGCATCGGTCCGCAGGAGTCGCACGAAACTATTCATTAAGAGTGCAGCACCGACAAGCAGCATCAACGACAGTGCTACTTCAGAAACGATCAACGCACTGCGCATCCGGCTACGTCCAGTTTGGGATGGACCACGTCCGCTGTCTTTGAGGGTGTTGTTGGGATTGGGTTTCGACGCCTGCAGCGCAGGAAACAATCCGAAGAGCACGCCGGTCAACACCGTAGAACCTAAAGTAAAAGCCAACACTGAGGCGTCAAGACCGACGTCGTGAAGCCGCGGCACATCAGCTGGACCATAAGCGACAAGCATCCTGACGCCCCAACTTGCCAGCAACAATCCGACTGCGCCGCCTACGAACGACAAAAGGAGACTCTCGATAAGGAATTGCGTTGCAATGCGAGCACGACTCGCGCCGAGCGCCGTTCGGATCGCGACTTCTTTTTGTCGCGCAGCAACACGCGCCAGCAGGAGGTTTGCAACGTTCGCGCAGGCAATCAACAGAACCAGTCCAACCGCGCCAAACATTACGAGCAACGCCGGACGATAGTCGCGCGTGATGTCTTCATGCATTGAAACCACGTTGAAGACGATGTTGGTGTTTTGCTGGGGATACTGCTGTTCAACCTGTCGTGAAAGAAGATCGAGGTCAGCTTTTGCCTGTTCGACAGTGACGCCCGGCTTCATTCTCCCAACCACAGTCAGAAATCGATCATCACGCGTTTCGCGCGTTTGCTGCGCAAGGAAAGCGGCAGACATCATTGGTTCCCAATAGTCCTGATTCTCGTCGCTGATGGGGAATTCAAAACCAGCCGGCAAGACTCCGATGACCGTAGTCTTTCCACCAAGATCAACTTCGCGGCCAATGATGCCTGGATCACCGCCATAGCGTCGCTGCCACAAACTGTAGCTGATGACGATTACCGAAGGTCCGCCCGGCTTGTCTTCGTCGCTCGTAAAGACGCGACCGAGGATCGGCTTAGCGCGGAAAACTTGAAAATAGTCGGCAGTCACGACCGCGCCTATCAATCGTTCCGGTTCACCGCCTTCAGTGACCATGGTGCCGGAGCGTTGGACGGCAGCAACTGCTTCAAGGCTTGACGCGCGCGACTGTAAGTCGAGCAGATCGGGCACGGAGAAACTGCCACGGCCATCGAGCACTTGATCGCGTTGTTCAGTCGCAAGCATCACGAGTTGGTTAGGCTGGTCAAATGGAAGTGGTCGAAGCAGGACCGCGTTGACGACCGAAAAGATCGCTGTGTTCGCACCGATGCCGAGACCCATCGCGATAATAGCGACGATCGTCAGGCTCGGACGCTTTAGCAACATGCGGACCGAATAGGTAATATTCTTCCAAAAGGTTTCCATCGTTACTCCTTAAAGCCTCGCATCAGGGAAGCCCAACGATCATCAATGCTGCGTCGTCTTCGAAGGTCTCACTACAGAATTCTCCGACGACCTTGAAAATAATCTGCTTCAACTCGTCCGCCGATCGATCTCGATAGGTTCTCAGCAGATCGATCAGTCGGTCTTCGCCAAACTGTTCTCTGTTTTCATCGACTGCTTCAGTTAGACCATCTGTGAAAAGTACCAAACGATCTCCCGGCTGTAATTCGACCGCACCTTCCGGGAATGATTCATCAGGGAAACCTCCCAGCACACCGCCGCCAACCTCAAGTCGAACGCAATCGCCACCTTTTCGCATCAACAGCGGCGGATTGTGTCCTGAGTTGCTAAACGTGAGCGTTCGTGAAGGAACATTCACAACCCCGTAGAACGCAGTTACAAACTTGTTCAGCGGAGTATTTGCATACAGGAGTTGATTTAGACGGGTGCTCACTTCGGCGGGAGAGAACGATTCCGCAGCCAGGCTCTTCAATGCCGCTTGAAAGTTTGCCATGAGCAGCGCGGCAGGCAGTCCTTTTCCAACAACATCAGCAACACACAACGCAGCATTATTAGCGTCAATGCTGAATGCTGCGACGTAGTCACCGCCCAGAGTTGCCGCTGGTTGCCATTGCACAGCGATTTGAAATCCCTCAAGCTCAGGCGCGGTCGTCGTTAAGAGGTTCTCCTGTAGCTGCCGTGCTTCGATCAGCTCGCGATCCAGTTGGACGTGACGGCGATGATCACTGGCGATTTGATATTGAGCATTTCGGCGAGCTCTCGCATGCTTCACTTGTTTTTGTAAGGTGTGCAACAGACGTGGATTGTCCCAG
>DATJKB010000340.1:0-7027 GCA_035491875.1 Pyrinomonadaceae bacterium
GATGGAGAGACGGGGAGACGCGGAGACGCGGGGACGGGGTGATGGAGAGACGGGGAGACGCGGAGATCTCTCTTTCTTCGTGTCTCCCCGTCTCCGTGTCCCCGCGTCTCCGCGTCCCCGTGTCACCTCGTCTCCCCGTCTCCGTGTCACCCCGTCTCCCCGTCTACGGTTTCCAGACGCGCACTTCCGAGTCGTCAGTCGTTTTTGCCAGAAGTTCGCTGATGGTCTTGTTCAGAACGGGATGGACCAGAGATGGGACGAGTTCATTCAGAGGTTCGAGAACAAATTTTCTTGAAGGAATTCGTGGATGTGGCAGCTGCAAATACTCGGTATCACTACGCTCGATTCCATAGAACAACAGATCCAGATCAATCGTGCGGGGACCCTGTGGAACTTCCCGAGTACGGCCAAGCGCATATTCGATGCGTAACAAGCGAGCCAGCAACTGTTCGGGTTTAGGCAGACTCGCCTGATCGAGTTCCGCCACCATGTTGAGAAAATGTGGTTGGTCGGTGTTTCCGACCGGTGACGTCTCATATATGCGAGACAATCTACGCACAAATAATCCGGAGTCCAACATTCCGCGGACGGCCAACAGCAGATACCCTGCGCGGTCGCCTAAATTAGATCCGAGACTGACGTACCCGTGATTCAATGTTGTAGTCAGTTGTCCGTTGTCAGTAGTTGACGGCGTTCATTAAAAACTCAAGTACAGAACGGGAGCGAAGCGACCGATTTCAACTAACAAAGCACGCAACGTAACTTGAAATCGGTCGCTTCGCTCCCGTTCTGTACTTGAGGCCGTTGTTAGTTACTCAATGCGTCGCAGTCATTTTATACTGGGCGAGTCTAATCAGATACGCGAAAATAGCGAACACTGAACGAACCACTGACCCACTGACTAGTGACAACGGACCACTGCCAACGGACAAACAGATGCCTCAACTGCTAACGATAGTTTGGTTGAAATGGCGAATGCTTCGCAATTCGCTGCGCTCCAAGAAAGCGGTCGCGAACCAGTTAGCCACGATTCTGGGCATGCTGGTGGCCTTGCTGCTCGCGCTTCTAGTTGCAGCTGGTCTTGGTCTCGCCGCCTATGCACTCACCGAACCGTCAATCGTCAGCATGCTGCAACGCCCATCTCGCAGAGGAAGTCCGAGTCAAGCCCTCAAACCTGAATTCATCTTCTTCTCCATCTATGCCTTTATCTACCTCATGTGGGCCACAATCCCGCTGAGCATCGGCAGCAGTAGACAATTCGATGCCGGCAAATTGCTGTTGTACCCGATCACTCTGCGGAAACTGTTCGCAATCGACTTTGTAAGTGAAGTCGCGAACATTCAGTCGGTATTCGCCATTCCAGCAATCATCGCGATGAGTATTGGTGCCGGCCTGGGTTCGGGTGAGATGGTCGCGACATTATTAGCTGCGATTCCAATTACATTGTTCGGCCTAGCGTTATCAAAATGGCTATCGACGACGATTGGCTCTGTGTTCAGACGCAAACGAGGTCGAGGTGAGACGATACTCGCCCTTGTGGGAGCACTCGCAGGATTAGCCGGCGCGCTCGGAGGACAAATCGCTCCGCTGATTGTCAAACATGCCGAGTCGCTAAGCATTCTTCGCTGGACGCCACCGGGCGCCGCCGCACTCCTCATCGACTCGCGTTTCAATAAAGCTCCCGCGATGTACGCCGGTGCGTTTGTTCTTCTAAGCGTCTTGACGTTACTGCTTATCGCGGGAACCTACTGGATAGCTCGGCGCGCCGCGCTCGGTCACGAAGGGAAGAAACGTCGACAAGTTCGAACCGCGCCGCAGGAAAACGATTACGCTGGCTGGAAAGTGCCGCTAATGCCAGACGACATGGCCGCTGTCTTCGAAAAAGAATTGCGTTACGCATTGCGCAATGCGCAGCTGCGTATGTTGGCGCTGATGCCTTTGCTTCTCATCGTCATTCGACTCATGAACACACAAAAGTTTGGCAGGGCATTCGGCACACCATCGAATAAAGTTCCTGGTGAGTTTTTGACATACACCAACGGATTAATCGCCTCGGGTGCGGTGTTGTATGTATTTCTATTGCTTGCCGGGCTGTTGTGCAATCAGTTCGCGTATGAAGACGCAGGAATGCGCACGCTGATCCTTTCGCCGATTCAGCGATCGCGAATTCTAATCGGCAAGAACCTGGCTGTGATCACGATTGCGCTCGTGTTTTCCGTGGCCCTTCTGGTTGTTAACGGCATCATCTTTCGCGACGTGGACTTGCCGGTACTTCTGTTCGTAGGACTGAGTTTTGTTTGCTTCGCGGCCATCACGTCGGTGATTGGCAACTGGCTCTCCGTCAATTTTCCGAAGCGAATGCAGTTTGGCAAACGACTGAACGTGTCAGGTGTTGCCGGTCTGCTTTTGATTCCTCTGATGATTTTGCTGGCCCTGCCGCCGCTGGCAGCGACGCTGGTAGGTTACGTCACGGCAAGCCTGATTCTTGAATATGCTACACTGGCGGCCATCGCGTTAATTCTAATCGGCATCTATTTTTTTGTGATCAATGCGCAAGGCCGCGCGCTTTCGCGGCGGGAAATACAGATACTTGAAGTGATTAAGGAACCTGACCAGTAGGAAGAATCGTTGGTCAGGAGAATCAATCATTTATTATTGGATATTTGACATTTGAGATTTGCTCAGGAGCTATTACGTTGATCCCTAATTGACGATCCAACCTCATCGTTGTTCAGCGATGGAGAGTCTGTGACGGTTAAAAATCTCAAATCTCAAATATCAAATGACCAATGACAAATGATTTTGTTCTTCAATGTTGAATCCAGAGACGCTACGAGCGTCCGGGCGGGTCGAGAGCCCCGTCATTACACAAATGGCTCGCAGAAGATTTCGTAGCAACCAGCGGCATGAGCCGGTTACCGAACGTTCCTTTCAGGAATACGTCCTCTCTACTCCTGCCCCGCAAACCTCTCGCACTGAACTTTTGCGTCTGATTCGCGGTGGCGAAGACACCTTTCTCGAACTCAAAGTCAAACTGTCGAATACCGAAAAGATCGCGCAGGAGATCGTCGCGCTCGCAAACACTGGCGGCGGTGTGATTGTTTTTGGCGTTAACGATCAACTACGAGTCGAAGGTGTGGACGATCCAGAACGCGTTCAGGAAGAACTGGTTCGGATCTGCCGCGAAGAGATTCAACCGCCGCTTGTGCCGTTTATCGATCGAGTTGCGCTCGACAACGGTCGACGGATCGTTGCGCTCGACATCGAAAGCAAACGTCGCCCTTACCGCACGCGCGACGGGCGCTTCTATCTCCGTATCGGCGCGGAAAAACGCGAGGCATCGCGCGAGGAACTTTCGGCGTTACTGGATGAAGCAAGGCCGATCCGCTACGAAGCAGTGCCTGCGCTCGGCGCCACGATGAACGATATTGACGAGGCGCATCTCTGGTCGTACCTGCGCGAATTCGAGGGAGGGGCGTTTGAAGAGGCGAATGCTGCGGGATATCCAACTGCCGCCGTGATGGAAAAAGATTTGTTGTTGGCGACGCAGTTGGGACCAGACACGGTACCGACGGTTGCTGGGCTGCTTCTGTTCGGGCGCGACGATCGGGTTACTGAGTTGCTGCCGCGGGCCGCTGTAATCGCGACGAGATTCTCTGGAGAGTCATTGCAGTCGGAAATCGTAGAGCGTGTCAAGTTCTCAGGTAATCTACTAACGCTCCACGAGTCGCTGACACGCTTTATCACGCGTTACTGCGATTTGCTTGATCAGCGACCAAAGAATGTCATCACCACTGAGCCTGATCAATCGCCGGTGCCGGCGCGCGCCAACTATCACCGCGGCGTGGTGTTGGAGGCACTTGCGAACATGTTGGCCCATCGCGACCTTGCACTGCGTGAGCTTCCCACACGCGTTCACATCTTTGATCACTCACTTGAGTTCACAAACTCGCGCAGGAGTTCCGGCTTTACTCCGGTAGCACAGAAGGCCATTCGTTACGGCGTGCCGCAGCGTTTGAATCCGCAGCTATCTGCGATGCTGACAGGTGGCGAGTATGGATTGAAGTTGCCGGTGCGTGGCCTGCCTGAACTGCTGCGTCAATCGAAACTATTCTCAGGTAGGCGGGCGGAGATCGTTTCGTTCAATGATGAATTCAGATTGAGAGTGTATGGAGGTTAGCAAGCGAAAAGAACATCCACAGACTACACAGATTACACAGATTAAGAGCTAGATAGTTAAGTTGAATAACAATCCTCTCAACTCAGCTATCTAGCTCTTAATCTGTGTAATCTGCGTAATCTGTGGATATTTCTGGTTCTCTATTTAGAGTCACCCGGTTTTGATCCATCCGGCTTTGGGGCGTTGTAAAACTGTCGCGCCTGCACGACAAATTCTTTCTCGTCGTATGTGCCGTCACCGTCGACGTCCACTTTCACAAGCAGCTTGTGTTGTTTGCCGTCGCGCTCGTCACCAGGATTGAAGCCCAGACTGTATTGACTGCGTAGCAACGCATTGATACTGCCCAACACCTTTGGTAACTCACCGTCAAACGTCACAGGGTAGTAGACACCGCCCGTTTCTTTAGCAAACGTCTGCAATGCGTTTTCGGCTTGCAGAAAAGTCATGCGACCCGGCATTCCGCTTAATCCGTCCGTAGCGGGGAGCGAGTCGCCATACTTCTTCTTGAAGAGATTGGCGGTGCCTATGATGTAGACCGGCACTCCTGAGTTCTGCAGAACCTTGCGAGCGTCGCCGTAATTGATTTTGCTGAACGTGTCGATGCCTGACGCGATTAAGATCACCGCACGACGTCGACCTTGCACTGATACCAGGCCCGAATATTCTGAGGTGCGTGACTTCGAGTCCTCCAACACTACCGAGTCACCACGACCGCCGACGAGCACGAACTTTAGTGCGTCGAAGAGATTTGTTTCGCGAAATGCCGGCTGGTTTCTGAGCAGAAGGCTGATCACCTGATTGATCCGCGTCGGATCGTTAGTGAAATCGGTGAGCGGAGTTGGACGTATATCAAAAGCCACTACCGAAGCGTAGTCGTCCGGGGGCTTGATGAACTGCGAAAGAAACATCGCCGCGGGTCGGATCACTTCGTACGTTCCGGGGTCATAGCCACCGCTACCGTAGTAGCCGAACATCTCCGACCATTTACTGAATTCGACCACCATCGCCACGGTTATCGGAGCTTCCGGCGTGGAGAAATTCGTGATGTTTTGCTGCACACCGTCTTTGAAGATGGCGAAGTTACCCTTTTTCAGACCCGCCATAATCTGACCGCTCTTCTTGTGATAGACAACAGCATCGACGTTCACGAGTTGAGTGCCGATCGTTATCTTTTCCAAGTCCTGCGGCGGTTTGGCGACGATATCAGGTGGCAGTGGTTCTTGTTTTTGTTCGCCTTCCTTTGTCGGATCGGGTCGCTTGTTCTTTTTTTCCGTAGTGGTTGGTGGCTGTCGACGTGACTGAGAAACAGCCAAAGGCACCATTGCGCCAATCATAAAAACGCCGGCGATGGCTAAAACTGAGAGAGATTTGAACAATTTCATTGTGTTACTCCGCGGAATCCAGGTATGAAATAAGAGCTCTGGATTGAGGAGCTCCCGCCTCTTGGAAAAAAGCCTGAAACTGTCTGATGCCGTGGGGACAACCGACGTTTACTCCGTTCTACGGCCGCGATGAACCGCCGCCGGCCTCGGCTTCGATAACGATGTCGTAAGTGCCCGTATTGTCGGTCAGATCGCCCTCATTAACTCCCAAAAACAGTACGCCATCGCGCTGGGCAACGAACTCACGCCGCGGGCCGATAAGAATAAAATCGTCGTTGTCGTCGCCAATCACGGCTATCAAGGCGCCCGTCGCTTCGTTCCGCATAAGCTTCTCATTATCCGGGATTGTCGAAACGCCGCCGGGAAGTGAGAAACGACCCCTCCCGAGAGATACGCGGCCCGATGCGTTGATCTTTATCCGCTGACCTTGGCGAACGACGAGACCACTGTTAGTCCAACCGTTATTCGCGTTGTCAGCTCTGACAGCGATCTTGATTGTAAAGAAAGTTGGTGTAGCGCTGGGAGTTGTCGGTGGCGGATCGCTCGTCCGTGGATAATTGACGCCGTCGTCTGCTGGTCGGTTGGGCCGAGTCGGCTGCGAATTCGTAGGAACAGTTGTGTTCGAAGCCGTATCGGTCGCACCAGTATTCGACTCAAATTCTATCGACTCGACGTCTTCCGCATAGACAGTTGTTTGGCCTCTGCGTCCGCGAGCGGCGCCGCCGATCATTATCGTGAACTGCTGGTCGCGAAAGCCGATCACCTGACCGCGAATCACGCTGCCATCCTTTAGCCGGACTGTGTCGGCAAGTGTTGGCGCAACAACTGATAAAACGAGTGCGAAGACAAGCAGCAAACGGAAGGATGTTTTCATGATTACTTCTCCCAGGGGCATATCTTATCGGAGGTTTAACAATACTTGAATGCTTTTGCAAGCGGGAGAGGTAAATGCGTGGGGTTGGATTCGATGAGACCACGAAAGGTTGGGCGCAAGCGCGAAGAGCAAAGGGCGAAGAGCGAAGAACCAAGGGCACACCCTGCTTGCCTTACGCTTTGCCCTTGCGCTTAGCCCTTCGCCCTTGGCTCTTCGCCCTGCTCTTCAGCCTACGACCCCTCTCATTGGTTCAAGGCTGGTGGGCGATGAAATAGCAGGACCGCTCGGTAGCACTCACATGCCATCTCCTCAAGGAGCTGGCGGTTGACGATCGAAATTACGCCGCGTTGATAAGCTATCGCTCCGTATTCTCGAAGCAGTGTGCAAAAGCTCGTGATGCCCGCGCGTCGTGCACCGAGATGTTCAGCGATGGTTTCATGTGTCAGTGGCAATTGACCGCCGCGAGCGCGATCATGGACCATTAGAAGCCACGCGCACAAACGCTCTTCCAAACGGTGACGGCTATTACACACTGCGCGCTGAGAAACCTGATTCAGATAAGAACTTGTGAAAGCCAAAACCTGTTTCTGA
>DATJKB010000341.1:0-7473 GCA_035491875.1 Pyrinomonadaceae bacterium
TGATCTTGAAGCCATTGAACGTCGCTGGATTATGAGAAGCTGTGATCATTATCCCGCCCACCGCTGCAAGATCTTTCACGGCCCAAGAGATGACCGGCGTCGGCTGCGCGTCCTGAAAAAGCACGCTGTCAAAACCGTTGCCTGCCATGACTTCAGCGGCGCGCAGCCCAAACTGTTCAGAGAGAAAGCGCCGGTCGAAGCCGACGACCACGCGCTGATTTGCGTCTGACGATTGCGAGAGGAGGTAGTCTGCGTAGGCCTGTGCGACCCGTTCGAGATTCGCGAAGGTGAAGTCGCGAGCAATGATCGCGCGCCAGCCGTCAGTGCCGAATTTGATCTGCGCGAGGTCTTTGGTCACCGAGCACCTCCGGTGATCGTGTAGTCAGTCAAAGAGGTTTTGTCGCCAAGCACAGTGCCGGGGTTGATGATCGCTGAGCGGCCGATGTGGCACCCGCGACCGACAATGGCAGATCTGATCTCGGCCGCTGTTCCGATTCGCGTGTGCGGCCAGATAACGGAGTTTTCAACTATCGCACGTTCTTCAACGAAACATCCTGGACCAAGCACCGAGTTCGTGATTTGTGCGCCAGGTTTGATCTGACAATCATCACCGATCATCGACAGTTCATCAATCTCGGCGACAGTCGCTGCATCAAAGTTCCCACGTCGCTCTTTTATGTGAATTCGTCCGACTCTATTCGCCAGCAGATCTGCATGGACCGTCAAATAACGTTGCGGAGTGCCGATGTCGATCCAGTATGTTCGCGCTGGCACATGCGCATAGAACGGCTCCTGGCGTTTGAGAAGGTCGGGGAAGAGACCGTATTCAAATGAATAGTTCTCTCCAGCGGGCAGAAAGTCCAAAACCTTTGGCTCAAGGATATAAGTGCCGGCGTTAATCGTATTGCACGTGATTTCATCAGGTTTCGGTTTCTCGAGAAATCTTCTGATGCGCCCATCCGATTCCGTTTCAACGAGCCCGTAATCCTGTGGGTTGTCTACCGGAGTCAGCACTACAGTCGCGGTGGCTTGTCGTTCGCTGTGCTCGCGGATGACTGCTTTCAAATCGAGATCGGTAAGAATATCGCCGTTGAAGACGACGGTGCGCTCGCGGATTAAGTCCTCTGCATACTTGTACGCGCCCGCAGTTCCCATCGGTTGCGGTTCGACGGTGTATTTGAGATTAACTCCATGATCAGAGCCATCGCCTAACAAGTGTTCGATCTTGTTTGGCTGGTACGACAACGACAGCGTGATGTCGACAATACCGGCGCGGCGCAGCGTGTCGATCTGATAAAGGAGAAACGGACGATTACAGATTGGAACAATTGGTTTAGGGGTGTAGACGGTGAGAGGACGGAGTCGTGTCCCTTTACCTCCCGCCAGAATCAGTGCTTGCATGTTGAATCAAAATGAATACAAATGAAGTGGTCTAGCGTGGCGAGTCTAACATAGGCAGGAGCAGGAGCAGCAGACAGGGCGTAGGAAAGATTTGGCCGCAGATCTCACAGATGAACGCAGATCAGAACGATCAGAGTTGTTGGATTGACTGTTTAACTTATTAATTCTTATCTGAGTTTATCTGTGAGATCTGCGGCCAAATCTTTCCTGCGCCCTGTCTGCTGCTCCTGCTCCTGTTACTAGACGGCATCGGCGGGACGCTTTACCATTAGAACGGAGTTTGAATTACGCAAGGAGTAATCATGGCATTGAATGAAGCGGTAATTATCAGCGCAGCGCGTACGCCGGTGGGAAAGTTCCTTGGATCGTTGAAGGGATTCTCCGCTACTGATCTAGGCGCGATCGCAGTGCGTGAGAGCGTGAAGAGGGCGGGCGTCAAACCAGAAGAAGTCGATGAAGTGATCATGGGTTGTGTAATCCAGGCCGGTCTTGGACAGAATCCCGCGCGCCAGGCGGCACTGAACGGTGGGTTGCCGCCGAGTGTCTCCGCAGTCACGGTTAACAAGGTCTGTGGTTCAGGACTCAAAGCCGTGATGATGGCGGCCCAGGGAATTCAACTCGGCGATACGGAAATTGTAGTGGCGGGTGGAATGGAGTCGATGAGTAATGCTCCTTATCTAATCCCAAAAGCGCGTGAAGGTTACAGGCTTGGCAATGGCGAGCTCGTCGATTCGATGATCAACGACGGGCTGTGGTGTTCGTTCGACAATCATCACATGGGCTGTACCGGTGAAGTTGTAGCAGAGAAGTATTCGGTCAGCAGAGCGGAACAAGACGAGTATGCGTTGAATTCGCATAAGAAAGCTGCGGCAGCGATGAAAGCCGGCAAGTTCAAAGATGAGATCGTTGCTGTCGAAATTCCGCAAAGGAAAGGTCCACCGATCATTTTCGACGCTGACGAGACCGTGCGTGAAGACACCTCGCTTGAAGCGCTGGGAAAATTGAAGCCGGCGTTTAAGAAAGAAGGTACTGTTACAGCCGGGAACGCCCCGGGTGTTAACGATGGTGCGTCAGCAGTTGTTGTCACTTCTCTCGAACGCGCCCGGGCAATGGGTGTTGAGCCAATGGCGCGAATCGTTGCGCAAACGACGGCGGGCGTTGAACCAAAACTAGTAATGATGGCGCCGGTTGATGCGGTGCGTAAACTTCTAAAGAAGACTGGTTGGTCCACAAGCGAAGTCGATCTCGTCGAATTGAACGAGGCGTTTGCGGTTCAGGCGGTTGCTGTTGTTAGAGAACTCGGATTGGATCCGGCTCGTGTTAATGTGAATGGCGGTGCTGTCGCCTTGGGCCATGCGATCGGCCAGTCGGGCTCACGGCTGTTAACGACTGTTCTTTATGAATTGAAGCGACGTGATGCACATCGCGCCATCATTTCGCTTTGTCTTGGCGGAGGAAACGCCGTGGCGATGGCGATAGAGCGATAGACGTGCGATAGATAATCGCCGGGAGAATCTTTTTGACCCCAGAACAGCACAATAAATACCTAAGCTGGGCGCACCTCGGTTACGCGGGTATCACCTCATTGTTCATGCTTCTGATGATGGGATTCATGGGCGCAATGCTGAGGACGGATCCAAATGGCCCTCCGGCCGGGTTCATCGCATTCATGGTCCTGTTTATGGGCGTGATGTTTTCGGCCATGATCATCCCATCGTTCGTGGCGGCTTACGCGTTGAGGAAACGAAAGCGGTGGGCAAAGATAGCGAGCATCATCGCAGGTGTTACGTCAGCGACGAACGCGCCATTCGGAACCGCTGTTTGCGTCTACACGTTCTGGTTTCTCTTTAGCGAGCCTGGCAAGGCGTTGTACGACAATCCGCAGCGCATGCTGCCAGACGCGCGGCAGGCAGCATGGCCAGTCAACAAGACTGCGGCAAAAGAGGAACAGTATGTGCCGCCACCGTCACCGCCAGACTGGCGTTAGTCTTTGGAGTGCGGTGACCTGTCACCGCTTTGTTAAGTCGCGATCTGTCGCGCCGATGTTCCGAGTTCGAGTCTTACAGTCGCACAAGTCAGCGGCATACGAAAGCGGTGACAAGTCACCGCACTCCAAAGAGTTTGTGTCTTCAGGAGATCGATACAATTGAGTGAAGTCATTGGTGTGATCGGAGCCGGAACCATGGGCAACGGCATCGCGCAAGTCTGCGCGCGGGCCGGTTACTCCGTGATCATGCGCGACGTTCGCGAGGACTTGCTGCAACGCGGCCTCTCGGCGATTGATAGGAGTTTGCAACGCGATGTCGATAAAGAGCGATTGAGCGCAGACGAAAAAGCGGGAGTAATCGAGAGGATCCAAACGACGACGGATCTGAGCGCATTTAAAGGGGCATCTTTTGTCGTCGAAGCAGTTACAGAAAATCTGGCGGTCAAAACGGAAGTTTTCAAAACACTCGACGAAATCACACCACCTGCGGCGATCCTCGCCTCGAACACGTCGTCGATATCAATCACTAAACTTGCGGCAGCTACATCACGTCCGGATAAAGTGATCGGAATGCACTTTATGAATCCGGTTCCAGTAATGAAGTTAGTCGAAGTCATTCGTGGCATCGCAACGTCTGATGACACTTACGACCGGGTGCAAGATCTGACGGTGAAACTCGGAAAGACCCCTTTGGATTGTCAGGATTCGCCTGGCTTCGTTTCGAACCGCGTGTTGATGCCGATGATTAATGAAGCAATCTTCGCGCTTTACGAAGGCGTCGCTTCGCGCGAAAGCATTGACGGTATTATGAAGCTGGGAATGAATCATCCGATGGGACCACTGACACTCGCCGACTTCATCGGTCTCGATGTATGCCTGGCGATCATGAATGTGCTGCACGAGGGTCTGGGTGATCCAAAGTATCGACCGTGTCCGTTGTTAAAGAAATATGTTGACGCTGGATGGTTAGGTAGAAAGACTGGGAGAGGGTTTTACGAATACTGAATGAACGAGTTCTTTTAAATGAATGTCATGGATTAAGGGCGGCCCTTCTCATTCACCCCAAACTTTAGGTTGGGGTTAGGACGCGAGTTACCGCCTGTGAACCGTTTCAACGGTTTTACGGGCCACAATCGACGCGGTACCTAAACCGTTAAAACGGTTCGCAATTTAGGCCCGTGCTGATCCCCAAGCTGAAGCTTGGGGTGAATGAGAGGTTCAGCGTCGTAAAAAGCACGTCAATGTCGTCTTCGATAGCTCATTACTGTCAGAAGTGTCTTGCTCCGAATCCGCTGGGTACGGATTTCTGCGGGCGTTGCGGAACACGTCTGATGCTTGTTGTCCAAACCACCTCATTACGGTTTGAAGCAGCGGATGCCGGAGTTTCAACTAACGAACATCTGCTGGAAAGGATCTCCGCAACAGAGAACAGAATTACGCGTTTGGCTGAACGCCTGGAACGTAGCCTGGATTTGGTGCTGCGTCAGGCCCAAAACTCATCTTTCGATCGCTCGCTGGTGAAAGCGCTTATTGATGTGCTGTCTGAAGAGGGACTCATCAAAAAGGCGCGACTCGAACAGCTCTGGGCCGAGCAGTGTGAAAAGGCTGAAGCGGAAGAAACGAACCGCAGTAAACGGCGCAAAGCAGGAAAGAGAAAAAAACCTATCTCACTTAAAAAACAATCCGCAAAACGTACGCGCGGATAGAGATTGCTCTTATGATAATGGACTTGCGGATTACTCTTGCGCTCAACTCTTCCTGACTCGAATTAACTCATCTCTCGGTGTTACCTCGGCGTTCTCTGGATCTCCGCGGTTCCTTCTACCGCTCCAAATCATCAAGAAAACAAGGCTTAATCAACGCGCTGATTGCCCTATTTTGTTGACGATTTGAGACGGAGGAAGGAACGCCGCGGAGACGCAGAGAACGCCGAGGTGACGCAGAGACGTGAGTTATTCACTTTGAGAAAACCTCAAATCAGTACAATACCGCTCCTTCTCTCGCGTTGACACACCACTTCCCACCGCTATAATGGCCCTTTTGCGCACAGCGCTCTAGAATCGTTTATCGCGTCTGTGGCAAGTTGGAATGCGGATCGAGCTGGAAAATCTGGAAGATGGCAAGGGCAGTTTTGCTCACACCTATCAACCTGAAGAGCTCAATCTGGTGGATGAACGGGTTCGAGTGACTGAGCCGATATCAGTAAACGGCCGGGTCAGGAAATCAGCCAGTGAAGTAAATGTTTCCGGTAGCGTCGAAACTCGCGTTAGCGTCGAATGCGATCGGTGCTTGAAGACGCTCGAAATGCCCGTGTCAGCAGGCTTTAAACTGCAATACATAACGGGTCAGGAGTACCAAAACAGTCGTGCTGCCGAGTTGACCGCCGATGAGATGGCTGTGTCAGTCTTTGACGGCGAAGCGATCGATGTCGACGAAATTGTGAGGGAGCAGATCCTCCTCTCGGTCCCGGATCGCGCTCTCTGCGACGAGAATTGCAGCGGCATTTGTTCAATATGCGGCACAAATCTGAACGACGGATCCTGCGAATGCAAATCATCCGAAGTTGATCCGCGATGGGCCGGGTTAAAGAATCTCAAGAATGGCGAAGCGTGAGTTCGCCATAATTTACTAACGGAGTAGTTATGCCAAATCCAAAACGCCGACATTCGAAAGCTCGCCGCGACAAGCGTCGCGCGCATGATGCTTTGCGAGTGCCGCAAACAACTCTTTGTCCGAATTGTCGTGAACCGCGCCTACCCCATCGCGTGTGCCCCAAGTGTGGTTACTACAAGGGCCGCGAAGTCGTGCAAGTAGAACAGACCTAACACACTCGTGCGATCCAGGTCGAAGAATGAAGTCCCGTTAACGGGCAAGGTCGTTCTCGACGGAATGGGAAGCGACCATGCGCCACATGCTGAAATTGATGGCGCACTCGCAGCCACGCGCGATTTCGGTGTTGGCGTGATCCTGGTGGGCCAATCCGAGAAACTGGAACCGGAGCTTCGACGGTGCGGTTGGCGAGGAGACGGCGACCACGGTATCGAGCTCGTCGAGGCGCCCGAAGTGATTGCGATGGATGATCCCGTCGCCGCTTCAGTAAGACGCAAGAAGAAGAGTTCTTTGAGAATCGGAACGAAGCTGGTTGACGAAGGAAAAGCCGACGGCTTCGTTTCAGCGGGCAACACAGGAGCCGCAATGGCGACGGCCAAGATGGTGATTGGCACGCTGCCTGGAGTTGATCGGCCTGCGCTGGCGGCTTTGATTCCAACGAAAACTGGTCGTCCGGTGTTGTTACTCGACGTCGGCGCTAATTCTGAATGCAAGGCGTACCATCTGGCGCAGTTTGCGATTATGGGTGATGCCTATTCGCGATCAGTTCTCGGTACCGTCAAACCGTCAATTGGTTTGATGAGCATCGGTGAGGAAGAGGCGAAGGGAAATGATTTGACGAAAGAAGCGTTTCCCTTGTTGCGTCAGCTGAGCAACATCAATTTCGTCGGGAACGTTGAAGGCCGCGATGTGTTCTCGGGAGCGGTCGACGTCATCGTCACCGATGGTTTCACCGGCAATGTAATGCTGAAGCTTTCCGAAGGTCTGACGGAAGCGATGCTTTCGATGATCAAAAAAGAGTTAAGCACTTCAGCAGTGACAAAAGCGGGCGGTGTTCTCGCCAAACCGGCGTTTAGAAATATTAAGAAGCGTCTCGATTATTCAGAGTACGGCGGGGCGCCTTTATTGGGTGTCAGCCGGATCGTGGTTATTGGCCACGGCCGTTCAAACGCGCGCGCCATACGAAACGCGATCAATAGCGTCAAGGAGTTTTCGGAGAACCGCGCCGGCGAACGAATCGAGAAGGGAATAGCGGAAACAAACGAACTTCAAGTTTTCAGAATGGCGTCCGGTTAACGATTGACATTTTGGCGATTGAGGAAAGACATCGAGAAAACGCGACCAATCGGCAATCGGCAATTGGCAATCCAGTTATGTTTGGCTTTTTTATTCTTATTGATATATTACGGGTTCCCTTTATAGCTTGAGGCAATACATGTCGAATCAACGCGCTGGAATTCTGGGCACAGGACACT
>DATJKB010000342.1:0-6320 GCA_035491875.1 Pyrinomonadaceae bacterium
GAAGGCTCCAGCCAGCATCTTTCCTTCGAGAGCGATGTTGATAACACCTGAACGCTCTGAAAACATTCCGCCGAGCGCGGCAAGCACCAAAGGAGTTGCTAACCTGATCGTCGACCACAGTAGTGCGATTGTGAAGATGTCTCTCATTGTTTGAACTATGTCATCAGCAAAAGATGATTTCGGATTTCGGATTTCGGAACTCGGATTTTGTGTTTTGGAACGAGCGCCTTTTTGTGATGAGGTGGTGCCAACAAACGAGATGACCACGAAATCCGAAGTCCGAAATCCGAAGCGAAATCCTCCGGTAATGACATAGTCCAAACGATGAAAGACATCTTCACAATCGCACTGCTGTGGTCGACGATCAGGTTAGCAACTCCTTTGGTGCTTGCCGCGCTCGGCGGAATGTTTTCAGAGCGTTCAGGTGTTATCAACATCGCTCTCGAGGGAAAGATGTTGGCTGGAGCCTTCGCTGCTGCTTCAGTGACTTATGCGGCAGACGTGAAATTCGGTTTCGGCAATGCGAGTCCATGGGTGGGATTGCTAGCAGGCGCGGTCGCCGGATTGTTTCTTGCCGCAATCTACGCGGTTGTGTGTATCAAGTACAAAGCAGATCAGGTTGTGAGCGGTGCTGCGATAAACATTTTGATGCTCGGAATACCGGGCTTCTTAAGTGGCGCGTTCTTTCTTTCTTCAGGATCGACTCCGCAGCTTCCGAAAGAGCATTTGTTACCACAGGCTGCGTGGATTATCGGACTAACAGTCATTGCGCTCGTATCTATCAGTTGGTACGTGATGTACCGAACTCCCTTTGGATTGCGGGTTCGTGCTGTCGGTGAGAAACCGGAAGCAGCTGACGCAGCGGGCGTAAGCGTCGCTCGAATCAGATATAGCGGCGTCTTGATTGCCGGTATTCTTGCAGGACTCGGAGGCGCTTACTTGTCGATCGGTCAGTCGTCACTGTTTACACGAAACATGACTGCGGGCAGGGGATTCATCGCGCTCGCGGCACTGATCTTTGGCAAGTGGCGACCCGTCCAAACTCTCCTGGCGTGCCTGTTGTTTGGCTTTACTGAAGCCATTTCCATTCAGATGCAGGGCGCGGTTAAGTTACCCTCCGGCGAAGATATTCCTGTCCAGTTTATTCAGATGGTCCCGTACGTGCTGACGATCATCGTGCTTGCCGGATTTATCGGATCCTCTCGACCCCCTCGCGCGCTAGGTGTCCCATATCAAAAGGAGAAGTAGAATACCGGGGGAGGTTGTATGAGTGAGCAAGTAGCGGGCTCCGGTCTGTACGAGCGCGCAGAACACGCGGCGCGAATTATACGTGCGCGGCTGAAGGTTGAACCGCGTATTGGGATCGTGCTCGGTAGTGGTCTCGGTGCGTTCGCTGATGCGTTCGAGGAAGCGGTAACTATTCCTTATCAGGAGATACCGGGCTTCGGGCGTTCGACCGCGGAAGGTCACGCGGGGCAGTTGGTGATTGGCAAGGTCGAACAAGTGCCGCTGCTGGCGATGAAAGGCCGGCTGCATTACTACGAAGGGTATTCACTTGAAGAGGTTACTTTTCCGGTCCGCACGTTTAAGTTGCTGGGATTGAAAACGATCATTCTCACCAACGCGTCGGGAGGTATCAACGTTCAAATGAGTCCAGGAACGTTGATGGTAATTACAGATCACCTGAACCTGATGTCTGCCAATCCGCTTCGCGGACCGAACGAAGAAAGATTTGGTCCTCGCTTCCCTGACATGTCAACCGTCTATTCACCGGAGCTGCAGCAAATCGTCATGGAAGAAGCTCGCGAGATTAATCTCGACGTCAGACGAGGAGTTTATGCGGCACTTGCTGGTCCAAGCTACGAAACGCCCGCCGAGATTCACCTGATGAGAAACTTCGGAGCTGACGCAGTCGGTATGAGCACAGTGCCTGAAGCGATTGTCGCTCGGCATATGGATTTGGAAGTGCTCGGCATATCCTGCATTACAAACCTGGCGGCCGGAGTCAGCGACGAACCCATCAATCACGAAGATGTGATGGCTACAGGAGCTCGAGTTAGTGCAACGTTCGCCCAGTTGCTGAAGCGCGTAGTTGTGCGGCTGAATGCGCGCGTCTAGACTTGTCAGGCTAAGGATCAGATAGAAACGGATTCGACAAATGATCATCGGCATTAGCGGCGGCACTGGTTCTGGTAAGACTACCGTTGCCAATCGCATTCTCGAATCCGTACGCGCTAGCGAAGTAGTTTTCATTCAGCAAGACTCTTATTACCGCAACATCGAAGACCTTCCCTTGGATATTCGTGAGGTCGCAAACTTCGATCATCCCGATGCACTCGACAACGATTTACTAATTCACCATGTACGAAAGCTCAAATCCGGTGAGCCGATAGATCTACCTATCTACGATTTCAAAACGAACACCCGCTTGAGTGAAACTCGCCCGCTGGCTCCAAAACCAATCGTCATCGTAGAAGGTATCTTGATCTTCGCTGAGCCGCGGCTGCGCGAGCTGATGGACATCAAAGTTTTCGTCGACACGCCCGACGATATTCGTTTTATTCGCCGATTACGCAGAGACATTGCCGAGCGAGGTCGCACCGTCGACTCCGTCATCGAGCAGTACACGGGCACCGTAAGACCAATGCACATGCAATTTGTTGAGCCTTCGAAGCGATATGCTGACGTAATCATTCCCGAAGGAGGCCACAATCTCGTGAGTATAGATTTGTTAAGTGGAAAGATTCGCGAGAGACTAGCCAGTGCCGTATCTACAGTCGGAGGTTAAGTTGAGCGCTACAGCATTTGATTCATTAATCGAGGCCGCGCAAAAGGCCCGTCTTCAATCAGTGGCCCCGTTTTCGAGTTTTCTCGTGGGCGCAGCCGTCAGGACCAGCAGCGGAAAAGTTTATACGGGATGCAATATTGAGAGTGCGAGTTACGGATTGACCGTCTGTGCGGAACGTGTGGCGATCTGGAAAGCATTGTCGGAAGGCGAGCGCAACTTTACCGAGCTCGCGGTGGTTGCCGATACGGAAACGTTGACACCGCCGTGCGGGACTTGCCGGCAAATAATCTGGGAGTTTGCACGGGGCGCCGATATAGTTTTTGCCAACCTGAAGGGAGAGAGCGAAGTCTTTCATATTGCCGATCTATTGCCCCGAGCTTTCGATGCACGCTTTCTTAAGCCGACCACCAAGTAACTCGACACCCTTATGCCGAAGCTCCTGCTCACGCTGCTTACACTAACTGCGATGATCTCCAACACCCCCACTAATGTTTCCGCCCAGTCGCGGCGGCAGCGCGCCGATCGCCCCGATCACCCGGATCGCGTTGACTTGCTGATTCTCGGTGGCACTGTCGTGACCATGGACAATGGCCGGCGTGTGCTGCGCGATGCAGGCATCGCGGTAAGGGATGGACGAATAGTCGCGATTGATTCACGCGTTGCAATCAGAAGTCGTTATTCGGCGCGGCAAACAGTGAATGCGCAGGACAAGCTGATCACTCCCGGCTTAATCAACGGTCACACGCACATTCCTATGGTTCTTTTCCGCGGGCTCGCTGATGACCTGGATCTCCAGGAGTGGCTTACGAAATATATCTTTCCCGCTGAAGCGAAAAATGTAACTGAGGAATTCGTTCGCGCCGGCACTCGACTCGGTCTGGCGGAAATGATTCGCGGAGGCACAACGACCTACTGCGATATGTACTATTTCGAAGACGCAATCGCTGATGAGACTGAGAAGGCGGGAGTGCGTGGAGTGCTCGGGGAAACAGTGATTGACTTTCCCGTTGCTGATAACAAGACAAACGCTGAAGCGATGGCCTACGTTGAGCGCTTTGTCAGTCGGTGGAAGAACAACAAGCTGATCGTCGCCGCCATTGCTCCACATGCACCTTACACAGTTTCGGAAGAACATCTCAAAGCGGCGCGCGCATTTTCGGACCGCACCGGCGCACCAATCGTCACGCACATTTCCGAAACCAAGAGGGAAGTCGATGACAGCGTGAAAGCGAAGGGTACCAGTCCGGTTAACTATTTGGAACGCATCGGTTTTCTCAATGAAAAGGTCATCGCCGCGCACATGGTCTGGCCACAGGACGGCGAAACCGAAATATTGAAACGGCGGGGTGTCGGCGTCGTTCACAATCCTCAATCAAACATGAAGTTGGCTTCTGGCGTCAGCCCGGTGCCACGGATGATGCAGGAAGGATTGCGTATTGGATTGGGTACTGACGGCGCCGCATCCAACAACGACTTGAACATGTGGGAGGAAATGGATACGGCGGCGAAATTACATAAGGTGTTCTCGAACGATCCGAAAGTCATTTCAGCCGAGCAGGCTTTTGCATTAGCAACCATTCTCGGTGCACAGGCGCTTCATCTAGAGAAGGAGATCGGCTCGTTGGAAGTAGGCAAGCGCGCTGACATCGTGATCATCGAGCGCGACTCGTTGCATCAGATCCCGTTGTATAACGTCTATTCGGACTTGGTTTATGCGACGAAGGCTAACGACGTGCACACCGTGATAATTAACGGTCGAATTGTGATGCGCAATCGACGACTGTTGACGTTGAATGAGTCTGCAATAAAGGCGAGCGCGAGAACGTTTCGCGAAAAAATCGCGCAGAGTTTGAGTTTACCAGCCACGCCTTAAACCATCACAGCAATTAGACCACTTGCATCATCTTGCTTGAGTGGCGATAATAAGGCGTCAAGATTCCCTAACCTGTTAAGCGAGCATGAGGCTCGCTTTTGCGTTTCAGGAGTAGCCATTTGAGTTCTTTCTCGTCGTTTTACCAAAGTGTTCGTAAGACCATCCCGACAATCCTTCTTCTACTAACCATCCCCGCTCTGGCGGCGGCACAATCGTCTTCATCTCAAGTAGAAAGCTTCGGCGCTGATCCAGTGATGAGTCGCATTGAGCGAGCTCGGGCGTTGGCTGCGGCCCACCAGTTAAATTCCGCGGCAAGCGAACTTGAAGCGGTGCGCGCGGGTACGAAGGATATGTCGGTCCGCAATATCACGACGCTGATGCTTATCAGCATATACCTCGAAGAAGGTAACTACGTTAGAACGACCGCGTTGTTAGACGAGGCCTTTCAACAACGTGCTGCGCAGAAGGATAGTTCATTGCGAACGTATTTTTCCCTTGCTGGGCAGGCAATCAACGGCGTCCGCACACGACTCGCGCGTTATAGAAGTTTCGGAATCAATGTGAACGATGGCAATCTTCCCACAGAAGCGCTTCAGGACATTGAGCACATGCGGTTCTTGCTTGAGCGGTTAGTTGCGCACGCAACTGAGGCCACGAATGAAAATGGTCGTGCTTACGATGCGTGGGCGCTGAAAGAAGACGTGCTCGGTTTGCGCGCCACTTTGGCGCGCGACTTGGAAGATCGCCAAAAATGGCAGGCTGAATACGCGGCGGCGCGTGAGAAGTTGGCGTCGCGCCAGCTTCAAATTGCTTCAATTGGTCGTCCGCCGGTGTTAGGGGACATGACTTCCAAACTCCCGAATCCTTTTACAGGGCCCCAGCCGACAAATTCTCCTGAAGCCAAAACTGCCGCAAGTACTTCACTGAATACGGCTGCACCTACAGCCACTCCGCAATCATCTCAACCGCCCGCGGCGGCAAAACCAGAACCGGGGCCAAGCCCTTCTTCAGCCGCCACTCCAACAACGCCCGAGACGGACGACAATGCGATTAGTACCGGCTCGTTGAGTGGTCGTGAGCGCAGGCGCGTTATGCCCGTTTACCCGCCAACCGCGAAGACGGCGGGTGTTACCGGCGTCGTCAGGGTCTTTGTGCTTGTCGATGAAAAGGGAAAGGTTACGGTCAAAAGCTCGGAAGGACCCGCAATGCTCAAACAGGCAGCAGAAGACGCTGCCCGAAAGTGGACTTTCGCGCCTACCATGTCAGGCAGTCGTCTCGTCCGCATTTCTGGCTACATCGACTTTGAATTCACCCGCTAACCCAAGTTTCGACAGGATTTGAGGATTACAAGATTACCTAACCAGAGCGACGATTGGCTCCGTAGTTTTTAATCTTGAAATCCTGTGATTCTGTGCGGCTGTGGGTGGTGTCCTAATCTGAAAATTGGAATCGGGCCAGTGGCACATGCCTTGTCCCGTAGGTCAGATCAGGGGAAGGTTTATTCGGAGGGTGGATCTTCATCCCAAGCCTTATCTAAGTCGTTAACGATTTCTTTTAGGCGGGTAATGTCTGCACGTCGAATCTCATCGCCGGAGATACGTATCTCAGCCCGAACGTTTCGGGGAAATGAGATGACGTAGCCGACACTGAACAGTTTAT
>DATJKB010000343.1:0-4684 GCA_035491875.1 Pyrinomonadaceae bacterium
TAATCCCGTACTGAGATACTTCTTGTTATCGTCAGGAAATACCGTCGCCACGATGGCGTCTGCACCTAATTCTTCCTGGGCCAACAGTGCACCGATGAAGTTCGCGCCTGAAGAGATACCGACCGCCAGTCCTAACTTCGCCGCAAGCTTTTGCGCCATTACGATTGCATCGCCATCGTGGACGCTGAGTACGGAATCAAGCTCGTCCAAATGAAGAATCGGCGGAATGAACTCGTCTGAGATCCCCTGGATTCTGTGATGCCCTGTTTTATGACCGGTGGTTAACGTTGGCGACTCAGCGGGTTGTAACGGATACAGCTTAATCGACGGGTTTTGCCGTTTTAGAAACCTGCCGACACCCATGATGGTTCCGCCTGTACCAACACCTGCTACAAACGCGTCCGGCTCAAGTGAATTCAAACCGAGCTGCCACCAGATCTCTGGACCAGTCGTTTTTTCATGTGCTTCGGCATTTGCCTCATTAGCAAACTGCGAAGGCAGGAATACATGTGGGTCCCTGGCGGCGAGCTCATTCGCCATTTGAATGCTGCCGAGGAAACCGCCGTCGCCTGCACAGACTAAAACGATTTTCGCGCCGAGACTCTTAATCAACGACACTCGCTCCTGGCTCATCCAGTCGGGCATAAAGATAGTTATCTTGTTTCCGAGGGCACGACCGATCGACGCGAAAGCGATTCCGGTGTTTCCACTCGTCACCTCAGCAATCGTGTACCCTGGCTCGATTCGGTTTTCCTCGTAAGCTTTCTTCAGAATGTGGAATGCCATGCGATCCTTGAGACTTCCGGTCATGTTCAAGTGCTCGGCTTTGGCATAGACCACTCGTTCCTTGCCTCGGAAGACACAGCGGATCGCCAAAAGAGGCGTATTACCGATCATGTGCTTCAGCTCTCGGAATTTCGCGGCCGCAGTGTGCTGCCCTGCAAGCGGTGTAGCCGGAGGAAGAACCGTGAGATTCGTACTTTCCTGCATGTTCGCCCCCTACAATGAATAGAACCGTTGTTTGCGATCAGTAGCTCTTTGACATTCGTAACAAAGTGCTGCTGCCGGATCAGCCGCCAGGCGACGCTCGGTTATCAGTTCGTCACACTCGAGGCAACGACCGTATCGACCTTCCAGCAATCGATCTTGAGCGTCAGTCAATTGGCGTAAACGCCTCTCGAGTCGCTCACGATGTCTCCAACTGAATTCCTCGGCAGCATCAGACGACTTAATGAACCTCCGCCCTTCGTTAAGCAAACTGTCGGAGACCTCAAGCCTTTCATCCTGGAGCCGCTGCCATATCTCGCCGCTTCGACTCACAAGGGGTGGATCGCTCAACGTTTCAAAGGTCTGAAGTAATGTTGCGTTGCTGACCATATTCACCTCACCAAAAAATTTCCCCACCTTCGAGGGACGTTCAGAAATGGAGCAAGCTCTATTCCGTCAGATAACGAAGAGATCTATGAGTGAGTAAGCGGGTTCGGGCCTCGGTCCAGTGCGGAATATCGCCGACCGGTAAGGGAATATTCGCAGTAGTCTCGTTGAAAACGTACAAAAACACGGTGGAATGCCCGGCACAGGCCTTGCCGAAGCGCCAACTAGGAGGAGGCGATGGCGCCTTGATCAAGTCATGAGAGTCAGACGCATACTCTGCCCAGTTGATCTAACGGCCAAACCAGACGAGGCCTTGCGCTACGCGACTACGTTAGCTCGAGCTTACGAAGCGAAACTCTTCATATTCCACTGCCTTCGCAGCGCGAGTAGGGGGACGCTCGGCGACGACGCTCAGCAACTGATCGAAGGGCGAGAGAGCGTCGAGAAACAGATCGCTGATTCAATTGCAAGTGATGTTGACCCGACGGTTTTCGACGCCTCGCAATGCGAGATTGCAGTCTCAGACTGTGAAAATCCCGGCGATGCGATCGTGCAAGAAGCAGCGAAGAGAAATATTGACTTGATCGTGATGCGATCTCGGCGCCGTCCCCATCGCGCAGCATTACTAGGTTCAACTGCCGAGGAAGTTTGTCGCACCGCCTCTTGCCCCGTTCTTGTAACACATGCCGAAGAGCGCGACTTTGTGGACGGCAGCAGGATTGGACTAAAGCGTTTACTCGTCGCCTACGACTTTTCCGACTTCTCAGAACTCGCCCTGAACTATGCGTTGTCGATCGCGCAGGAATACCAGGCGGAGTTGCATCTATTGCACGTACTGCCTCCGTCGACGACGCGCGAACCGGAAATTTCCTGGTATCCGACTGGGCAGGAGGGTGCGTATCACATCGCCGCCAGGAGATTGCAAAAAGCCGTTTCGCCAGAAGCACACTTGTGGTGCAGTGTGCGTAACGTTGTCAGCGAAGGTCAGCCATACCGCGAAATACTGAATTACGCAGAAAGTAATCAGATTGATTTGATTTGTATTGGGGCTCATGGAGCCGGTTTCGGAATGCGCACGCTGTTCGGATCAAATGTTGACCGAGTGCTCCGACAGGCGCCATGTCCTGTTTTTGTTGCGCGTCCATTTAAGCCGAGCAACGCTGTCGAAGTGCTTACCTCGGTACCGAACACAACCCCGCGCAAATACCGGGTTGCTGGATAAGATCTGCAGAGAGAAAGGATCAATTCATGAAGAAGCTATTTTTTGTTTTTGTCGCACTGGGAGCATTGGTGCTTGCGAGTTTTGCTTTAGAGGCGAACGCATCGAGTGCTAAGAAACAACAGGCGACCATGCGATTCGATAAAGCTATCACTGTGCACGGCGTAGTGTTGACACCTGGTCAGTACCTCTTTGTGCACGACGATGCCGCAATGGCACGCGGGGATGCTTGCAGCCTGATTTACAAAGGTGACACGGCGACCGCAAACAAGCTTGTCGTTTCATTCCACTGCACACCGGCCGAACGCACTAAGGCAACTCACTTCGTTACGCGAAGCACTGAAAAGCCGGGAGGAGTCGTCGAATTACTTGAGTATCAATTCAAAGGCGACACGGAATCACACGTAGTACCGGCGCGATAAGAAACCACTCAACGTCTTCCTGGAGCGCGGACGTCCCCCGTCCGCACTGAGCGAAGCGAACAAACGTTGAGCTCGTCTGAGTCACGAGGAATTATTCGCTTCGCTCAGTGCGGACGAGGACGTCCGCGCTCCCAGTAAAGAGATGATCGTCCCACTGCGGGTAACACAATGGCAAGGATTCTCATAGTTGGAGGAGGTTTTGGCGGTGTAGTAGCCGCGGAATCGCTTGCTAAACAGATCTCGAAGGGACACACCGTCACGCTCGTCTCTCGTAATCGCGAGTTTGTGTTCTATCCCGACCTGGTGCGAGTTGCCTTCGGTAAGTGTGAGCCCGCAAATATTTCATTCGACCTTCGCCCAACGATGCTGGACCATCGCGTTCAGTTTGTTCAGGGTGAAGTCGCGCGTATCAATCCTCACGATAAACAAATAACGATCGCTCATGGCGAATTCGCAGGAAAGATTGGATACGACTACCTGCTGCTCGCGCCTGGCAGACGCCTCGCAACTGAAAGAGTCAAAGGCTTCTTTGAACACGCCAACCATTTGCTCGACGTCGAGGGAGCGCTAAAACTCGCCGAAAGAATCGACAGATTCAAAGGGGGAGTCGCTGTCATCGGCCAGTGTCCCGGCGCGCGTTTGCCTGTCCCTGCTTATGAATTTGCTTTTGCGCTTTCGCGTCTGATCCAGCAACGCGGACTAAAAGAAAAGTCGCGCATCACGATCGTCAGTCCCGACTCACCACGTCTCCAGTTTGGCGACCTCGCTATGGCGGTGACCTTGAGGAACGCACTCGAAGGGCACGCAATTAACTACCTTCCTGACTTTCAAATCGAGCAAGTTACCGAAACATCGGTTGTCTCAAGTAGCGGTGATTGGCTCGACTACAACCTGCTGATGCTAATTCCTCCTTTTTGCGGACCGAGTGCTGTGCAACAGTTGGGTATCACCGACGCCGAGGGATACATCAACGTCGACACGTCTATGCGTGTGAAAGGCCTCAAACAAGTTTATGCGGCCGGCGACTGCGTCAACTTTTGTGGGCCAAAACTAGGTCACATGGCCGTGCATCAAGCTGAGATTGCGGCTCATAACCTTGCGCTCGAAATCAACGGCAAGGATCCTGACGCATTCTACGATCACGAAATGATGATGGTGATCGATGAGGGCGCCGGTGACACTATTTAT
Organism: Pyrinomonadaceae bacterium; assembly: GCA_035491875.1. GTDB lineage: Bacteria > Acidobacteriota > Blastocatellia > Pyrinomonadales > Pyrinomonadaceae > PSRF01. Next base: position 4,204 of record DATJKB010000343.1, read on the forward strand.
CTTCACAAGGGTCTCTGGCGTGATGAAAGAGCGAGTGTGCGGCAAGGTCGATTCTGGAGTTGGGCGAAACGAATTCACGAACGTTATTGGCTAGCGCTGCATTCGTAAAGCAGGTCCACAGATTACACAGATTAGGACTTAAGACAACGACGTCGATTATTTGGGCTACTGCGTTGGCGTTAAGTTGCTCAAACACTCAACCTCGCTTTCTAAAAACAAATCTGTGTCATCTGTGTAATCTGTGGACCTGCTTTGTGGACCTGCTTACTGTGCTTTCCTGCCCTTCAAATCGTATACTCGTCTGAATTTCCCCCTAACCATGAATCTCGTTTTGGGGAGGAGTCTGTCTTATGGAGTTTACGGAACTGTTCTTGGAACAACTCGAGACTGAAGCCGATCGCACGCGCAGGACATTGGAAAAAGTGCCTGAAGGCCGCGACGATTGGAAGCCGCACGATAAGTCGATGCCGCTTGGCTACCT
>DATJKB010000344.1:0-8988 GCA_035491875.1 Pyrinomonadaceae bacterium
GCCAAGGGATATGCAATGCTTCCCACCGATAACATCTTTATGAATAAGTCAGACATCGCGCAGGATCTCGTTTTTCGAAATTCGTCAGCAAACAACTCCCGGAGTTTTAGTGGAGTCATCGCTCATGAGACAACGCACCTCCTGATCAGAAAACGATTTGGTTACTGGCGAAATCTCACAATGCCTACGTGGAAGAAAGAAGGCTACGCCGAGTACGTTGCCGGGGGAGCGACACTGTCGTATGAAGCGGGCGTGAAGATGTGGAAAGACAACCCGAAAGATGGCACCGGCTATCAATATTTCAAGTACTACATGCTGGTGAAATATTTGCTTGAGCAGGAAAAGATCAGCGTGGACGATTTGTTCAATCGAGACTATGACGTGGCTGCGTTGGAAGAGAAGGTGTTGAGAACGCTGTAGAGTCCACCCATCATGCCTTTGCCCGTAGCGCACGCATTAGTGGGAGCTAGCGTCGTTGCAGCGATGGAGCGCGAATGGACCTCGCGTCGCACGGGTCTTCAAATGCTACTCGCTGCTCTGTTAGCGAATGCAGCCGATTTCGACTTCTTATTAGTCTACGCACAGGGTTCGAAGACCTGGCATCGAGGGTTCACGCACTCGCTCGTCTTTGCCGTTCTCGTTTTTGTTCTGCTGGCATTATGGCTTGGGCGACAGAAACTAAAGACAGCCGCGGCGTTTGGCATCGCTTTTGGTTCTCATGCCGTCTTAGATTTCGTTACGACGAAGGAGGGATCCCCTATCGAATTGCTCTGGCCCTTCTCAGAAAAGCGAGTAATGCTTGGCTGGTGGGGACTTTCAGAATGGCCCTCTAGAATGACGGCGCTTCAAATAATCCAGACGCTTGCGTTGGAATTTGCGCTGTTTGCACCTGTGCTTTTGGCTATTATGTTCCTGCGACGTAGGGCAGTTTGATCTGCCGGCGAAAGGTGTACAACATGAGTCTTAAAACAACATGCTTACTCGCAGTCTTAATCGTTGCAGCGGTAGTTACAGCGGTTGTAACGACTGCTTCGGGACGCGGAACAAGAAGCATTACGAACGACGATTTTCGATTCGACGCTCGAACCTTGAACGACGCAAGGCAGTGGACACAGGTCAACTCGGAGGCGTATTACATTTCCTCAGAACTTGATCTTCTCTGTGCCATGCCGACGGCTGCGGATTACTCACGAGATAGAAAAAAGAACCCTCACTCAGCGACATTTATTACCGTCTTTGTTAACTCAATCGGGCGTTCGGCAATGCTTCAGAAGGGGTCGTCAGTGTTTCCCCAGGGCTCAGTAATCGTCAAACAGAAGAAAGATCGAGGTATCAAGCGTGATACCACGCTTCTCTACACGGTCATGAGGAAACGAGAAACCGGATATAACCCGAGCGTTGGCGATTGGGAGTTTAGTGTCGTCAAGGCCGACGGTTCTACTGTCGAAGCAAGCGGAAAGATTGAAAACTGTCAAAGCTGTCATATCAAGAAACCGTCTTCGGATTTTGTATTTCGATCATATGTCGACTTCAAGTGAATCCCCCCGAAACCGATGCGCGTCGAAAATCAAAGTCATCTATCTCCTGACAAACTTCGTGAGATTCAAGCGGCCATACCTCACCAGGAAAATCTCAAAGACATGATGATTTGGGCCTTTTCAAGTCCAGGTGATTTTGAACCCACCGTAGTGGTCGACGTGGTCGTTCAAGATGAATTCACGCATGATGTAATCGTTCCCTGGCGTGATGGTCTCGTTCTTGTTTACGACACCACGTGACTTGGAGGAATCACGGCAGTTGCCGTCTGGAATCATCTACCGAGCGCAACTGAGCTGCTTGAGGCGCGTCTGCAAAAAGGATGGGTTCCCAGACCGTCAATCCTGAAAGATGGAGACAAGGTCGTTGGCCACTCAGCCTGCATCGTTACAAGTTGATGATTGGTTCGTAAGTATCGCGTCCGGAGAAGACTCTCCTCCGCTGCTCGCAATGAGCTTGATAAAAAGGGTTCGTCATCATTCCTGGCCCACTTGCCTCCCACGAATTAGAGAAACTCGCCAAGGTATACGACTCAGTGATTGCTTCCTTCCCGCCAGCAGATCTTTCGCATGGATTAGCAATCTAGAAGAAACGCGCATCCACACTGGACGTACATGCTGTTCGGACGACGTCCGGAGTCGGAGTGGCTATAATGCCGCGCATGCTTAACGGGAAAGTTGCATTGGTAGCCGGAGCAACTCGCGGTGCAGGCCGCGGCATTGCCGTCGAACTCGGGGCGGCCGGAGCAACTGTCTATTGCACTGGTCGAAGCACTCGCGAAAAACCCTCTGAGATGAAGCGGCCCGAAACGATCGAAGAAACAGCAGAGATCATCTCCAAAGCGGGCGGAAAGGGAATTGCCGTTCAAGTTGATCATCTCCAACACGATCAAGTGCAGGCGCTCGTGTCGCGTATCGAGAATGAAGAAGGACGACTCGATATCCTGGTCAATGATATCTGGGGCGGCGATTATCTAATCGAGTGGAACGTTCCCGTTTGGGAGCATTCACTCGAATCCGGACTACACATGCTGCGACTGGCAATCGATACACACATCATTACCAGCCACTTTGCGTTACCTCTGTTGATAAAAACTGCCGGCGGCCTGCTGGTGGAGGTAACCGACGGACCGGCAGACTACAATCAGGACCATTACCGGGTGTCTTTGTTCTACGATCTTGCGAAGACGGCGATAAATCGCATCGCCTGGACGCAGGCGCAGGAACTTCAAAAACATCAATGCACCGCGGTGTCTCTATCACCCGGTTGGTTGCGCTCGGAGCAAATGCTCGATAACTACGGAGTCAAAGAAGAGAACTGGCGCGACGCTACAAAGAAGCAACCGCACTTTATCATCACTGAGACACCGCATTATGTGGGTCGTGCTGTAGCGCATCTCGCAGCGGATCCGGATGTCGCTCGTTGGAATGGTCAGTCACTGTCGAGTGGACAACTGGCGAAGGTTTACAATTTCACGGATGTGGATGGTTCTCAACCCGACGCATGGCGATATGTAGTTGAGGTTCAGGATGCGGGCAAGCCGGCCGATGCGACCGGATACCGATGAGAGCGACTCTGCAGGGAATCCGACGTGGGTCACATCTTTAAAAGAGTCGCCATTGTCGGAACCAGTTGTTCAGGAAAGACCACTTTCGCTAAAGAGCTTGCTCGAAAACTGAACAAGAAGCATGTCGAGCTCGACGCTATTAATTGGTTACCAGGTTGGACTCCCAGACCCGATGCCGATTTCAAGGAGCTTGTTGAGAAAGCCATTAGCGAAGATGAATGGATAATCGATGGAAATTACAGTCGGGTACGCGACCTCGTTTGGGAGCGCGCGACAACGCTGATTTGGTTGAACTACTCGTTTCCTATCGTGATGTACCGCGCACTGAGCCGAACGCTGAAACGTGCTGTAAACAGACAGGTTCTGTACTCCGGAAACCGCGAATCGTTGCGTATGGCTTTTTTGACGAAAGACTCCATTCTTCTTTGGGTTTTGAAGACGTATCATCGGCGGCGTCGCGAATACACAAGAATGCTGCTTACCGATCCGCGAAGCACACTTAACGTAGTCGTGCTTGGTTCGCCAGGGGAAGCGAAGCGTTTCCTCTCGCAGTTAAGACAGTAGGAGTCGTCTGCCATAGAATTTCAGCTAGAAGAGGCGTGTCAGATTCTTAGTAGGACCCCAGCAACCCTTAACAGCCTCAACACTTAGGCTTGGCATATGGAGTCTGGTATCTTCGCATAGCATCGGTTGATCCATTCTCGTCCCATTGGAACAGACTTGGTTTGGCCGGTGTCTCAAGTTACTTTGAGCTAGAACTTTGCAGCCTCAATTTGAACTAGACGCGGCATAGCGGTTAACAGGTTTCGACTTCTCACTCGAATGAAACGAGCTGCCACAGCATTACTAGTCTTCGCATTTGTCGTTTTAGACTTACACGCCCAGACGAACAAACAACCGAAACCACCAGCTGAATGGTCGTTATGGATCAAATCGTGGGGCGCACCCTGGGAAAAGAGATTCGAAGTGCAGCTGAACCAGTCCGGCTCACTTGAAGTCGTTGAAGAAGACAAATCAAAAATTCCGAACGACCCAATTACGAAGCTCACCCGAACGATTCCGGCTAACGAACTCCGGCAAATCTATGCTCAAGCATTTGTGTCAGTGCAAAATCCACCGAAATCCAATGAAGAGCTACGCGATGGCACCTGGATGACGGTGAAATTGACAAGCCGCACCAAAGTTAGCATGGTGTCTTTTCATATCGGAGTGATTCAGGAAGAAGCCCCCAACGTTGCGAAGCTATTGTCCCTGGTCAATAAGCACCTCCCGGCAGAGCATCAGGTCTATTGAAGATTTCGCGATAACACGATGAGATCGAAGTGCCTTAAGACAGCAATAATCATTCTTCTGTTGACGCTCAATGCACGGGGTCAAACGCAGCCGGCTACTACTACGCTGGCTGACTTTGACGACCTTGCGCTGACGTTAACGACTCTCAAGTCACCTCAGGAACGTGAAGAACTATTGACGCAGAAAAAGGACTTGATGACCCCTGATTTGCGCAAGGCGCTGATCCGGCAGGGAAATGCGCAGTTGATGGCCGGGCGGTATGCACAGGCCTTCGACATCTACGGCATTGCTCGCAACGTCGCGGAAAAAATCGGCGACAAAGAAGGCATCGCCACAGCGTCGATGGATATCGGCACTGTCTATTACTTTCAGGCGAATTATCCGGCCGCTTTAGAGCATTATCGAAAAGCTCGCGAACTCTTCAGCGAAGTCACAAACAACTATGAATCAGCAAAGGCTTTGTCGGGCGTTGCACTGATCTACAGAGAGCAGCGCCGCGACACTGAAGCACTGGCAGCGTTAGAGCAAACTCTGAAGGAGTTCACATCACTCGGCGATCAAGAAGAAATAGCGAACACCTTGAATAGCATCGGCGCAATCCACTACGCTCAGGGAAATTACAACGCTGCGGCCGAAGCTTTTCGCAAGAGCGGCGAGTCAAATAACAGCGCCGAAGCTCTCGTGCGCCTTGCTGACGCCTTATACATGCAGGGCGATTACCCGCAGGCGCTTGTTTACTACAAACAGTCTCTCGATCGTGCTCACGATATTGGCGCCATTGTTGCTTCTCTCAACGGTGCGGCAAACTCCGCCTACTACCAGGGCAACTACGAAGAAGCACTCAAGTTCTACGAACGCAACGCGAGCATTCAGAAAACACAGCCTGACAAAGTCGGGTTGGCGACTTCGTTAAAGGGAATAGCTAATGTTCACCGGTCGCGCGGTGATTATCCTGCAGCGCTCGAGAATTATTTCAAGAGTCTGAAGCTATTCGAAGAAGCTAAAGCGCCGTCGGGATCGATCCTGGGTAGTATCGGACTCGTGCGGGCCCTGCAAGGCGACTATGCACAGGCGCTGGAGTACTACAACAAAGCGCTGAAGGAGTTTGAGTCTAATTCGAATAAGCTCGACATGGCTCGAACGTTGAGCCTGATTGGAAACGCGCAATACACGCAGGGCAATTATGAATTAGCTCTTGGCTCCTACCGCAAGGCGCTGACGTTACGTGAAGAAATGGACGACAAGTCGGGCCAGGGCGACGTGCTCGCAGGTATTGGTTCCACTCTTGTTCGTCAGAAGAACTACTCAGAAGGTCTGGATAGTTATCAGCAAGCTCTCGCTTTATTCAACTCACTTGGACAGAAGGCGAGCGTAGCTGAAGTGTTGACGCGCGTCTCCGAAGCTTTCGTTTTGCAGGGCGAATATCAGAAAGCACTTAGCGCAGCTGAGAGCGCCGTAACGATCGCAAGACAGATCGACGAGGCAGATCTCCTCTGGTACGCCCGCCTGTTGTCAGGCAAAGCACATCGTAAATTGGAGAATGGCGCGCAAGCTTATCAGGCCTTGAATGATGCTGTATCGATCGTCGAGTCGCTCCGAAGTCGGCCAGCAATTCCTGCCGGCGGCGAGCACAACAGCGTGTTGCCGTATCTATCGATGATTGACGTCTTGCTCGATCAGCATCGACCTGGTGAAGCATTCGATTATGCGGAACGTGCGAAGGTCCAGGCGCTGGTCGATGTGCTAAGAAACAGCAACGCGATGCCCGGCAGAGATCTGACTGCGTCTGAACGGGACGAAGAACAAAGGCTTGCTGGTGAAGTAGCGTCGCTGGAACTGCAACTCGATCGGGACTCGCAGCTGCGCACATCGACTGAAGCTCGTCGCCTGAATCTACGCGAGCGTTTGCAGCAGGCTCGTCGAGACTACGCAGATTTGCGGCAGCAACTTTTCGTCGCTCATCCCCGCTTGAAAGTGGAACGTGCGGAGCTCGCTCCGCTAAAACTCGAGGAGCTGCGTTCATTGCTCGTGGATACTTCCACTGCACTTCTCGAATACGCGATCACGGAGAACAACACCTACCTGTTTGTGTTAACTGCTGACAAGAGTTCAACGCGAGCACGACAAAGACGACAGGTGACCCTCGACTTAAAGATTTACCCGCTTGAAATCAGGAATGATGAATTGACCTCAAGAGTCAGACAATTTGAGACCCAGCTGGCAACGAAGGCAGGGGATGCCGATCAATCGGCGCGCGATCTATATGAGCTGTTACTCAAGCCGGCAGACGCCCAGCTTGGCCTTAAAACAAAACTTGTTATTGTTCCCGATGGCGTTCTGTGGCGCCTGCCGTTTGAGGCGCTGCAGCCAGAGCAAGATCATTACGTGATTGATCAGATGCAGGTCTCCTATGCGCCTTCACTGACTGCTTTGCGTGAAATGCGAAAGCCGCATAGTCGGGCAACTCCCAACGCCACCTTTGCCGCTTTTGCGAACCCTGCGTTAGCGAAAGCGTTAACGGATCGAATCAGTCTCGCCTTTAGTAATTTGAGCTTTGTAACTTCGTCGCTGCAAGACGAAGAAATCAAACGCATTGCGCTAGCTTACGGACCTACTAAGAGCCGGCTCTACACGGGTAACGATGCGAGCGAAGATCGTATTAGAACTGAAGTGTCGCAGGCTGGGTTTCTTCATTTCGCTGCGCCAATGCTGCTGGATGAAACATCGCCCGTCTCGTCGTTTGTGACTCTGGCCGGCGGAGTTGGCGATCGTGCAGATGGTTTTCTGCATGCACGTGAAGTGATGAACCTATCGACCACAGCTCAACTGGTCGTGATGTCGAGTGTGGCGCGCCACGGTGACGCGCGCAGCAACGGCACTGCAACGCTCTCGTGGTCGTGGTTTGTCGCTGGAAGTCCTGCGACGATGTTGAGTCGTTGGGCCGTTGAGCCGGACCCAAGTGCAAAACTTTTAATGCAATTCTATGCGGCTATTCGACCATCGAGTGGAATGTCAGTGCCAAAACCACTCGCGCTGCGAAGAAGCTTGCTCGCGCTGAGACGCTCCACCGAATACCAACATCCACACTACTGGGCCAACTTCGCGTTAATAGGGAATGAACGCTAGCATTCGAATGCCGCTCAAGAAATACAGAGTGATGGTGGAGGGTGCGAACTTCCTTATCACGTTCGACGATGAAGCGACTAAGCATGGATTTTTCACTACTCGCTTTGTGGAAGCAAACGATCCAGAGGCGGCTGAAACTATAGCTATGGATATGATCCGACTAGAACTCGCCGACCTGGTCGAAAACGACATGACAGATTCACCCGTGATGTTTCTGGAAGAAATAGAAGAGATTGATTTACTGATAGATTGCCCGCCGGGCGCTGGCTTCGCTTGGTTTCCGGATGAGAAGGGCCATTAACCTTCATGAAGTATCGTCTATCGGCCCCAGTACTGTTGCTACTAGTTTTTGTTCCTCTGTCTATTCAAGCCGCCAATGAGATAACCAAAGAGAAGTTTCAATCGGAAGGGAAGCAGCGCACTTACTATCTTTTTGTTCCCAACTCTGTAAAGCAAACCACGCCAGTTCCGCTCGTCGTTTTATTGCACGGCTCGGGTCGCAATGGTTTGTCACTTGTCGAAAAATGGAAAGACCTCGCCGACTCCGAAGGCTTCATCATCGTTGGACCAGACTCTGCTAACGGCCAGTCGTGGCGGATGCCGCAGGATGGTCCGGAGTTTATCTACGAACTCGTTGAGATGCTCATCAAGAAATATCCGATCGCGTCCGAGCATCTGTATCTCTTTGGTCACTCTGCAGGAGCAGTTTTTGCGCTCGACCTCGCAATGCTGGAGTCAGAGTATTTCGCAGCCGTGGCCGTGCACGCCGGCGCTTGGCGCACCGATGAGGAGTATCGCTTTATCGACGGTGCCGCTCGCAAAACGCCAATTAGAATCACCGTGGGAGATCGTGATGCCTTCTTTCCATTGGAATCAGTCAGGCGTACACAGAAAGCACTCGACGCCCGTGGCTTTTCAGTGAACGTTTCAATACTTAGTAATCATACTCACTGGTACTACGAGCTCGCGTCACAAATTAATCGCGACTCATGGCAGTTTCTAAAACAACACGCGCTGGCTCAGGAACGGCGTCACCTTCCACGGACATTCAAAACGGGCTCTAAAGATCTAAATTCAGTCTTAAAAGACATTAATAAACTCAGAACGCGTGCGAATAATTTGTTGGAACGTTTCTACGCCGAGGAAGGAAAACTACAAGGAAAGGACTTTGTTAAGGAAAAGGCTGCCGTACTTGATATCGCGCGTACCCAGGTTCAATTACTCACTGAAGCGTCAAGCACGCTGCGTGAAGCTGCCGCTACCGCCGGCAAAGTGCAGGAAATGAAGATAGCGACGACTTTTCAGAAGTATTTCTCGATCTTGGTCCAAGCCGCAACTCTCCGAGCGGACTCTGCTGAACTTCTCCGAACACGAGCGGAACTATTATTATCTTCCGGAGACGCAACCTTGATCATGACTCAGCGCACCGAGCTCGGCACTAAGGCTGAGGCGCTGAATGCGTCGGC
>DATJKB010000345.1:0-8442 GCA_035491875.1 Pyrinomonadaceae bacterium
AGTACCAAATTTATAAGTCTAAGTTGAGATTGGGTAATGTTTCGTTTGGCAGTAATCGGCACTTGATAAACAGTTTCACCAGTCGCGGGATTTCGTTGACCGTTCCGATTACAAAGCGCTTTGACATCTCAGGTGCCCTGATGAACGGCACAAGCATTGTTGGTTATGATAATTTTTTTGGTTTAGATCGAAAGCGGCACCGCGTTTACAGCGCAACGTTGGGCGTCGAGGTATTTCAAAAAAGGCCCGGTGGTTTTCGCATCGAAGTTTCTGGATTGAATGGATCGTTACTACCGTTAAGTAGTTTCAATCAGGGGTTGGTAAGCGACGCCGAGAAGAGTAAAGGCGGAAGTATTCGACTGGTTGGATCCGACAAGTCGCAACGGCTTCGTTTCGACGGTGGGTTCTCGCGAAGTCGCTTCACCAATCCCGGTGACCCTTTGCTCTATCAGGGTCGCAATGTAATTCCGGTAAGACCCGTTTGGCGAAACGCGCGGTACCTGGACCTCAATTATGATCTATTACGTAGTTACAAACTCACCGAGCAGCACCCGCTTAATTTGAGTGTTGGTTATCGTCACGAGCGAGTCGATCCGCTTTATAAAAGTGTCGTAGCATTCTCTCAGGCAGACCACCTCAATAACCAGTTAGATCTCACCGGCACGTTCGGCACGATTAACTTTGCCGCCAACTACACACGTGGTAACGACAACCTCAACGGCATCCGGTCAATATTGCAAACAGCCTCACGCAGGTCAGCCTTCAACGTTTCTGCCGCCGGCGCTTCTTTTTGGGGGCAGCAATCGTCGTCTCGCTGGAATCCGCGCATCTCCTACAGCTTGGATCGACTTCACCAGTACGGAGCCTTTGTTCCTATTAATGGTGACTTTGTTTCGTCGACCCAGATACCTGATCAAGCGAGTCTCAATCAAAGCTTTTCATCCGACTGGCAAATCACCTCAAAAATACGGGCGGGATATCGCTTCAACTATTCGTTCCAGGACAACCGCCAAGCCGGTCGTGAGCGTAGTGATCTGCTGAACGAAACCAATGCGGTGACGATTGGCTTAGAAGTGATTAAAGACCTCGACTTGAATCTCGACATCGGTGCCGATCGCGCCAGCAGTTTTCAGCAGGACTCAATCAACAACACCTTCCGGGTTGGAACCAACATTACCTGGCGAATGACGCCGTCCATGGCATGGGCTCTTAATGCGTCCACAACAGGATCCGGTGATCGGGCAAACACGAGCCATCGACGTGACGCGAATCTGGATGTGCAGTACACGTGGCGCTTCCTGAATAGCGAAAAGAATCGATGGCGAAAAATGCAGGGTCAATTCTTTATCCGTTATGCCAACCGATACGGCTCAAACCGCGATCTGGTCTTCGGCTTCAACACGCTGAATAAGCTGCAAACGTTCAACGCCGGACTAAATCTAACTTTCTTCTGAGGTAGTCGTAGCGATGACCAGGCTTTCCAAAACACGAAATAGAACAGCGCCCGTGCTTCCGTGGTTATTTGTGCTAAGTGCGTTCCTCATTTTGCCAACGTCGACCTCAGGTCAAATAGCAGTCAATCCCACAGGCCTTAATGTTAGTACTCAAAATCCCACATCGGCCTTCCTCACGTTTGGCAATCTCAACAACCAGATTCCAGCGGAAGCTACATGGTGTGGTGAGTTGATTCCGGCTGCGCCGGCATTAGGTGTCAAATGTAATCCAGCAACGATCTTTGGTGTCATTCCCGCTCGCTACAACCGGAATACGGCGAGCGGCGTAAAGGCCTACACAGACATTATGACCTTGCCCGCATCGGTCGCTCGTCGTGCGTATCAAGCGGCTGCGGGGGGCGCAACATCGAGCTTCTTTTTCGTACGTCGATTTGTGAGCATCGTGGGAGGTCCCGATGAGTTCGTGGTCGTTACGTGTCGTATGTCTGGAGGATTCGCCGGTAGTCCGTTTTCAATCACAAACGTGATGCTCAGTTTCTCAGGGATCGAAAAGCCAATTCTCTTTGCCCGGGAAGGTGAAACATTACCGCAAGTCAAAGCTGAAATTACTTACACGGGCACCGGTCGCCTAAACGGTCGCTGGGAGGTGGTCCAACCGGGCGAAGAATTACCTGAGTCCAATGATCTACTCACTGAAGCGACGCTCCCGATTGAAAAGCGGGGGACGCAACGCCGCTATACTGAATTAAGTCGATTCAATGTTTTCCTGCCGCCAAATGGTAAGCACACGCTGATTGGTCCTAAATCCGAGGACTTGCCCAGGCATGTCGCCGGTGAATACCGGCTGCTGCTCAGAATAGAAGCCTCCGACGACGATGTAACGGGTTCAAATCTGGCCGCCGTTGGAGCGGGACCCGCAGTAGTCAATAGCGCTGCCGTTGCCGGTTTTCCATTACCAGTTTTGCGCTACTTTGTTGGCCCGGCTGGAAGCTCATCATCGAATATCGTTAGACAACTCGCACCAGCCAATGACAAAACTTTCGCCGTCCAAGAGTCGATTGATTTTGTGTGGATGGATATCGACAAAGGCGCTTTTTATCAAGTTGAAGTAACTGATATCGATGGCAAGACCCTCGTGACGGCGGTTCTACGTGCGGGAATAGGAACTTATCGGGCCCCATCATGGTTGCGCGAACGTGCGCGCCAGAAACCTGTGAGATGGAAAGTGCGGGCTCTCGACGAAAATGGTCAGCTAATTGGCGAGTCTTCCGGGCGAAGTTTTACTTTTGCGCAGACTACGCAGCCGTAGTTTGAACACGCACGCTGGTTCATCCAATTCGTGCGGGTCTCTAACGTCGTCGGGCACTTCTCGATTTGGGCCGTGGCCATCGTCACACCACAGCAGTTCCAACCAATTCATTCAATGGTCTGCTGTCACCATATCCGGCGCCGCCGCACACAACCACCTGAATGGCCGCCTCTTCGACTATCTAATGCAGATGTCATGGCGGCGCGAAACATAAAGAAGCCAAAAGAATCGAAAACTCAAACAGCAAAGTCCACAGCCACTCTCAAGGTTGCACCTCAGCAATAGGGAAAGGTGCAGCGTATTGTGAGTGGCCTTAAGAAACTCGCGGTAGCCAATGCAGATACTGGTGGGCGTGGCCTTGGTGCTGTTTGGGATCTTCGAATTGATATGAGCTTCATGACTACATTTACTGTTTTAGGGTGGCCTCGGGTAATAACTGGATACGCCTGGCTATTGATCAACCTTAACTGATCGTTTTCCAGAATCCGCACTTGAATTACGTATTGGTTTCGCTCCTTGATAGCACCGGGGTCGTAGCTAAGATCGAACGCAATCGGGACTTGCTGTCCGGCGGGTTTGATCGTCTGCTCCGCAATTGTTACTGCCGCGCCATCCGCACGCGAAACGTCCAACAACTTCACCTCGATAACTGCGTTCGGCGTGAGTGCGATTAGCCAGCCGAAAACAATCCGCGAAATTAGTGCAAACAGTTTCGGCTCCTAATAGGGTCGTTTTAGTTGCGAACCCGTGTCGTTTTTGCAGTTTTCTCTGTACTCAATTTAGGTTCGGACTCACGGTCGGCATTTATGCCGCGATTTCCAATGCAGAAGTGACCTCAACGCGACTGTGCTGGAATAGTGATTCTGATTATCAGCGTATAGAATTCGACGGCAGAAGAAAGGCGGGGGAATCAAATATTATGAAGGAACCGATCCGTATTTTGATGCAAACCACGATCGGCCCAATTGAAGACGATTGGAACATTAATCGGTTTTCATTATTGCGTGATCATCTGACTTCACTCTCCGACAGCGACGGGCGCGTGTTCGATGTCACTGCACGCAACCGCGAGCCGAATGCTGCCGGCGACGATTTGGTCATGAGTGAACTGGATAAAACTGACTTTGACGAACTTTGGCTCTTCGCGGTCGATGCAGGCGATGGTCTGACCGTAAACGATTGTCAGGGCATCACCAGATTTCGGCAGCGAGGGGGTGGAATATTGACGACGCGCGACCACCACGATTTGGGATCGTCACTCTGCACCTTGGGCGGAGTAGGAAACGCGCATTACTTCCACACGAAACATCAGGATCCTGACGAGTCGCGGCGCGCTCGCGACGATTACAATGAGGCATTTAGTTGGCCCAACTACCATTCCGGAAGCAATGGTGACTATCAGCGTATCACCGCAGTTGAGCCGGTTCACGAATTGCTTCGCAGTCCGAATTCCGCTTCTGGCGCCATTAAATATTTCCCAGCACACCCGCACGAGGGAGGCGTTGGCGTCCCGGAAGGAGAAGACCACGCGCGCATTATCGCGACTGGAGTAAGCCAGACAACGCACCGGCCCTTTAATCTAATGGTGGGGTTCGAGAGCGCGCTGGACCAGCACGGCAATATGCTTGGTAGAGCGGTCGCGGAATCCAGCTTTCATCATTTGGCCGATTACAATTGGGACATCTCAAAGGGCTGTCCTAGTTTTTTGACTGAACCCCCCGGAGACCAAATTAAAAATGAACCTGAGAAACTGGATGACGTGAAAACTTATGTGCGCAACGTCGCGTTGTGGCTGGCGCATCGAGAGATGTGAAGTTGCTGTCTTGATGACGATAATCTCAAAAACGTAAGCAGTTAGCATAACGTTCGGCTCCAGTCATTATGTGGCTGCGTCCCAATCCAATGGCTCTGCCACGACTCTTAACCAAATTTCTCAAATTGATCGGATTGACGGTATTGGTTTTTTTCCTGTTCGCGGCAAATCTTATTTTGCTTTGGAATTTCTCAGGGATCAGACACAAGGTCAAAATTGAAAACGGATCGACAGCGCCTGTATTTCAAGTTGTTGTTGTGGAATCAGGGAAGCCTGAACTATTTTTGGGTAAAGAAGAATTGGATGATTATTTGAGAACCCACTCAAATTATTCATTTCTTATCCCGCCCGGGCAAGACCAACTTGTGCAAGACCAAATCGTAGCATCATACAATGCGAGATTTGGGATACACGGCGGAAATGGTTATCCCATCTTCAAACGCCAAGTGCTTGACGCCGATCACCAATACATTGAACTTTATATGCACGGCGATCCTCACGATGATGTTTTCTGGTATGAAGCCCGCGATAAGACCATAGAGCCGAGATACTATATGGTCTTCAGTGCCTTTCATTTGTTGTTTATGGTGGCACTGGCGATCATCATGACTGCCGTTGAATCTGCGATCGGGGTACGCGTTGTTCGCAAAAGGACCGCGCACTCTGTTGTCAGCGCCACATGACAAAGCCTTGCAGCTGACGGCGCGAGAGCATGGTTCTCAAGTAATCCCTTTCCTGCTGGCTGAGTGGTGATCGCGCGCTGCAGCTGAAGACCGGCGCTCGGCTCTTCTCCTTCTCATGAGAACCTTTATACCTGTAGTTCTTCTGTTTATTCTGACGACCGTTGTGTTCCAAACGGCCGTCAGAATCGAAGTGCTGAATTTTCACGCTGGCAGCTATCTTCCACGTAAAGATCGCAATCCAGATGGCACTCTTGCCGATGGGAAGTGGCGGGTATCGTCGTCGGAAAATGGACCGCGCGATCAACTTCGTGGTCTAGTGGAGACATTCGGCCTACTCCAATATCTTCTAGCCCCGCTCCTGTTGATTTTCGCAATCATTGTGTTTTTGAAATCGAGCAGATCTTGGCCCAAGCTTGGTGCAACGCTCAGCCTAGTCGTATCAATTATTGCGATCTCACTTATGTTGTACCGCCAGTATTATCAAAGCTTGGGCTGGTGAATCCGACCACGCGCAGAACAAGCGCTTGGAACGGACTCGCCATGAGCGGGCTTCTTGATTTAGTTGAGTGGGCGAACTGCTCAAGCGCAACGTTATCTCGCTTCCGTGTGCTATTAATCACGAGTTGCGTGTAGCTAGAGTAGGCGGGGGTAAACCACCCTTCCTAACTGCATTTTCTCCGGCTTGAATCATTTCAGTGAAGCTTGAGTATTGATGCTCTCTACCTTGACCTCATCGACTACCACGAACTGGTACGACGTGCAAAATCATCAGTGTCAATCTTCGCCGAAATGACTCAAGCTGCGACGAAATGCAGGTACGGAAGGGCGGTTTACCCCCGCTCATTTGCGCGAACGTCAACGTTTCAGATCTAAAGAGACTCTCCACGCACGTGCAATTGTTTCCGGCGAGTGATCTTCTCGCTGATACAATGGCAGCGAGATAACAAGCGCCTGGAGCGGACTCGCCGATGAGTAGCCTTTCTTCGTAGATGGCGCCATCTTATGTTGCTGTGTGAGGTTCAGAGATGAGAAACCGCATCATCAAGGCTCTCTTGTTCGTATCGTTTGTGGCAACGAACTTTCCGGCAGCAGAATCGACCTATATTGATCCTAGCAAGGCCAAGAAGGCAGAAGTAGTGCTTCGCGTGAGACTCGTTAGGCTTGAAGGGTGCGATAAGTATTGCTGGCCTGAAGTCGAAATCCTGAAAATGCTGCAAAACAAGTCAGGCTTCTCATTCAAGAAGAGGCTGACAGTAGCTCACTATAGTTGGGAGCCTGGCATTCCTGAAGGTGAAAGTACGATCTATCTTGAGAGGTATAATTCAAAAAGGAATGATTTTTGGAAGCTGCTGAATGGGTCGGCGAAAGATGGAGTGAGCCATTCAATACCTTCTCCAAGAAAGGCGGGATAGTTCGTAAGGAGCAGCATATATTAGCAGCACTCGAAAGCCGCCGCGGCCTCTGATCTCTGCCGCACAAAACTGATCAGGCACCCTGCGTTTTTGGCGGACCAATCTCATCGGTACGGACGCGCGGCTGTTCGGTAAGGCTTGCCGACGTTCGTCTGGCCTCCAACCCAATCAAGTCTGTTCGCGAGTCTCGTTTCTCCTCACGATCACTAAAAAAAGGTTGACATCGCCGTCTCGTTTGGAGTATATCACCGCCACCGAGACAGTTTTTGGTGTAAAACTCCACGATAGAGAACCTGCGAAACTTCAAGGTTAAATGCCCAAGACTAAGCATATTGCGCCAACTCGAGCAGGTTGTTTGCTCCGGATTAAGAGCGCGATCGAGGGGTTCAAGCCTGCTGAAAGAGCAGTCGCGGATTATGTTCTCAATCACCCGGAAGAAGTTATGAACATGTCTGTTTCGGAGGCGGCAAGAGACATTGAAGTCGGCGAATCTACCGTGATTAGATTCTGCCGCTCCCTTGGCTATAAGGGATATCAGGAATTCAAACTCCGACTCGCTCAAGACCTTGTAGAACCTGTCGAGTTCATCCACGAGAACATCAGCTTCGCCGATAGCACTGCCGACCTCGCCCAGAAGGTTTTCCAGACGAATATCAAAGCAGTAGGCGACACGATGAAAGCACTCGACCCTGAGATGGTTGAAGTAGCAGCCAAAGCTCTGGCACACGCGCGGCGGGTGGATATTTATGGAGTCGGTTATTCCTCGTTCACTGCACTCGACGCGAAGTTGAAGTTCGTAAGACTTGGTGTAGTGGCAGATTCATACGGCGATGCGCACCTTCAGGCGATGGCGGCAGCTTCGCTTAAGAAAGGTGACGTCGCGATCGGAATCTCGCATTCGGGTAGCACGAAAGATGTTGTTGATGCTTTAGCGGCCGCGAGAAAAAGCGGAGCCGCGACCATCTCAATCACAAATTTTAGTCCCTCACCGATTACAAGAGCTTCTGATGTAGTGCTGCTGACAGCGTCTCCCGAGTCTCCTTTAGGTGGTGAAGTTCTAACTTCCCGAATTGCTCAACTCTGCGTTCTCGATGTGCTTTCCGTGGCCCTCGCCGTGACACTCGGCGACGGGTGCCTGGATCTAATTAAGAAGACCTCGGAAGCAGTGAAGAAAAAACGCTACTAAGGTAGGTATCGCAATAAACGCTTTCACAGTCGCGCGGCACTGTTCCTTGCTCGCTATTGCAAAGGTAGGAATGTCTGGTTTGCCTGGATCGTCGTCGCAAACCTATTTCTACCAGCACAAAAAATCCATCATCCGCCATTAGGAGGACGTCATGAAATTAACGACACTCTTGAAAACAAACGCCCTGGTTGTCTCTCTGTTGCTGCTGTCGCCAGCCTTGCTGTTCGGGCAATCGGAGAAAGGATCCATTGTTGGCGTCATCACAGACATCAACGGTGGCAGAGTTACGGGAGCAACCGTGACCATAACCAACCTTGGAACCAAAACGGATCAGACTTTCACGACCAACGGCGAAGGCATCTACGAGGCGCCTTTTCTCAACCCCGCCGTCTACAGGGTGATAGTGAAAGCCAGCGGTTTTAAGACGGGTATAGTGAATGAGGTGATCGTAAATGTCGGCCGACGTGAGAGCGTGGATCTGCAACTCGAGACAGGAGATGTCGCGGAAACGGTGGTTGTATCAGACACTTCAACGCCACTGGTGCAGACGGAAAACGCAAGCATCGGCACAGTCGTAAACACCAA
>DATJKB010000346.1:0-11947 GCA_035491875.1 Pyrinomonadaceae bacterium
TCAATCAATGGCAGTATGGAGAATCGGCGCGCGACCGAGCAGTGTTTCTCGAGGACTACGACCAGGAGATCGCGCGACAGTTAGTTCACTCAGTCGACGTTTGGCTCAACGTGCCTCGCCGCCCTCTCGAAGCTTCTGGAACGAGTGGAGAGAAGGTCGCAATGAACGGGGGATTGAATCTTTCGATTCTCGATGGCTGGTGGTTGGAGGCGTATGACGGAACTAATGGATTCGCCATCGGAAGCAATATCGACGTCGATGATGGCATTGATGTCGACTTAGCAGATGCCCAGTCGCTTTATCGCGTGCTTGAAGAAGAAGTGGTTCCACTCTACTACGAACGTGACGCCGATGGATTGCCGCACAAGTGGGTTACGATGATGAAGCGCGCGATTCAAACGCTCGGACCTGATTACAACAGCGACCGGATGGTCGACGAATACGCACGCCAGATCTATAGGAACTGATAGTTCGCTTCTCATTCTCCCCAGACTTCAGTCTGGGGTCAGGCGTTCTTTGAAGTTGCTCTGAACCGTTTCAACGGTTTTCTTAACCAAACAAATTAAGCGCGCAAAACCGTTAAAACGGTTCCTGCCGGATCGTACAGCAAAACCCCCAAGCTGAAGCTTGGGGAGAATGAGAGGTTAAGTTAACCAACGTTCTAATACCCGCCCACATGCAATGGACGGTGGATCCTGAGAATAGCGCACTTGTTCCTGCCAGCGCATTGACCTGTGGTAGACTACCTTTCCCCAAGGCGCTTGGAAATGGAGTTAGATGCTTTCGAAGCCTCACACCCGTAACGACGCTTGTTTCAGTAATTTGTTTTTAGCCCCGAATGAAATACTGCACGCTCTGCAAAGCAAAATACGAAGACACAGTCACCTTCTGCACGGTTGATGGCGAGGTTCTCGAAGAGGATCAGGCGTCGCTGGTAGATACCGTGCTCGACGGCCAGTACCACATTGAAGCGATGTTGGGCAAAGGTGGAATGGGTGCGGTGTATCGTGCGCGCCACATTCTGCTTGGTGATCGTGTCGCCATAAAAGTTCTGCCGCCGCAGGTGCGAAACAATGCGGAATGGCTGCGACGGTTCCGTCGTGAAGGCCAGGCCGCACGCCGCTTTCGCCATCCAAACTCCGTGACAGTTCACGACCTGCGCACCACACCAGACGGTACGACCTACATGGTGATGGATTACATTCAGGGTCATACGCTCGATGCAGAGTTGAAGCGTCGGGGAAAATTCACAGCGCCAGAAGCATTCGAGGTTCTCAGTCCGATCATGAGTGTTTTAGAGACCGCACACTCAATGGGCGTGGTGCATCGAGACCTGAAACCCGAGAACATCATGGTCAGCACCGAAGGCAGTGGTCCTCCAGTTGTGAAGCTGCTGGATCTCGGCATCGCGAAAATGAGAGAAATCGCGGGAGTCGAAAACGCATCGAACACTGCGCTCACGATGGCTGGTCAGGTGTTGGGCACGCCTTATTACATGTCGCCTGAACAGTGGGGCGAGATTCCTCGCGATCAAAACGTTGAGATTGATGGGCGCGCTGATATCTACAGTCTTGGTCTGGTCTTCTACGAACTCTTGGCCGGACGTCGTTGTTACACGGGAAAGACCTTGCACGAATTGCGTCGCGAACACGTGTCCACTCCGCCTCGTCCACTCGATGAAGTTGCACCGAGCGTTCCAAAGGCTTTTAGTGCAGCGATCACAAAAGCGATATCAAAAGATCGCAGCGACCGGCAGGACACAGCAAAGCAACTTGAAGCAGAGTTGCGCGCGGGCTTGGAAGCAAGTGAGAGTCGGACGGTGTTGCGGAGCCGATCCGACGTCAATGTTGAAACCTTAGTCGGCACTGCCATCGACACGCAGTCTGCGGTCGACTCGCCAACTATAATCACTCTGGATAATGCGGCGGAAAGGAAGGCTAGGGACACATCAGCAACCGGTCGTAGCGATGCAACGGTAATCGAACATGCCCCTGACAAAGGCGAAATAGCGCCAACGATCGTCGAGCCGGCGTCGTTACCGTCGAGCATTACAATTCCGCAAATTCCGACACAAACTGCTTCAGTCCCGCAGCCAGTTGAAAAGAAGGGAAGTAAGGCGCCTCTTGCCATTGCTGCCGTGGTAATCCTGTTCGTCGTTGTTGGAGCGGGAGTCGGTGGAGTGGTGCTTTACAACAAGTGGAAATCGCAACCTTCGAGTCCCGCTGTAACTGGTGGCGTAACTCCTAATCCGCCCGTCGCGGTCGCGCAACCTGTCGGCAGTTATTGGTTGGAGTTAGAACAGCCGGAAAAAGGCTCTGCCAGAGTTGCTGCTCCGGTTCCTATCGCATCTGGCCAAACGCTCAAACTCCACTTCTCGTTTAGCGAAGATGGTTATGTCTATTTGATTGGACCGGGCGGCGATACCAACCAACCGACAGCTTTTCTTACCTCCAAGCCGCCGGAAGGTTCCGGGTTGACCACTAATCAGGTAAAGCAAAATGCGGATTTTAGCTTTCCCAGCGGGTCGAACTGGTTGAGTTTGGATAAGAATCCCGGAACCGATAACTTTAAGGTAATCTTTTCGAGAACGCCTTTGAAATCCCCGGCTTTTCTTGATCAATCGGTTACATTGCAGCCGCTAACAGCGGCCCAGTTGAGCGAATTGAATCAGTTCGAAGCTAAATACAAGGACTCAAAGATGGTTATGGAGCTGGATGAGTCGAACAAACAAGCGCCCTCGATGCGCATCAAAGCTCCGCCGGAACAGCAGAACAATCCGATTGTTTTCGACATTCGTATTCAACACAATAGCCCCACGAGGGGACAGTAACGATCAGGAGATTTGAATGAAGTTGAAATTAGCCCTTTTCACCTGTGCCACTCTTGTGCTGGCAGCGATGCCAATCGCGGTGCTGAGCCAGGATGACGTACGTGGTGCGTTTCTCGTGTCTCGTCCCAAAGAGAAATCCGCGACAAACACAAATACGCCACCCCGGACCAGCCGGCGCCGGCCAAAGTCGAACCCTGGTACGGCTAAAGATCCAAAGAGTTCGGCCGGAACCACTGGACCAAGTGAGTCAACTAAGAAAACCCCGCCAACGACGGGTACGACTTCGAAGAACCCGGATCCGATCAACAAGCAACGTATCGGCCTGGGCCTAACCTTGTTCAGCCGCGACTCAAACGGTAACGCAGTTCGCACTGACCCAACGAAAGTTTTTCAGAAAGGTGATGGCGTACGTGTTCTTGTCGAAACAAACACCGATGGTTACATCTACATCTTCAATACGACGAACAATGGATCGCCGGTGATGATCTACCCCAACGCCGAACTGGATGAGGCCGGCAATTATCTCCAGGCGCATGTGCCTTTCGAGATTCCTTCCAGCGTCGGGACTGAAGAGAGATTGCGCTGGCTCATGTTTGACGAGACCGCAGGTGATGAACGCCTCTTCTTTGTCATCACTAAAGAGCCGCTTCCAGGTGTGCCGATTGAAGATGAATTGGTTAGTTTTTGCGCGGGCAACAAAGGATGTTCCTGGAAACCTACAGAAGCGGTGTGGACTCGGATTCAAAGTGAGGCGAGCCAACCCCTAAAAACTGATAAAGCCAAACAGTATGGCGCGCCACAAACGCAAAGCGAGCAACAGGCTTCGACCAGAGGATTAGGATTGGCGAAGGATGATCCACCGCCGTCGCTGATCATGATGGCTTCTTCTGACACTTCTACTTTGGTAACAACACTCGATTTGATTCACAAGTGAGAAAACCGTGAATCGGGAATCGTGAATAGTGAATCGTGAATGGTGAATCGTAAATGGTGATTAGTGAAAAGTGATTGATCACTTATCACTTATCACTGGATTTACGATTCCTGTTCACACTCACGATTCACGATTCACCATTCACCATTCACGATTCCAGAAGGAACGACAATGAAATCCACGGTTATGAAATCGCTCAGTTTGGTCTGCATGATGGCCTTTTTGATCGGCTCCACGTTTCTGCCGGCACAAGCGAACAATCGAGTAGCCGAAACTCCTTTACAGCAAACAGATCAAGCCGGCACGGAACTTAAAGAAGGTCGACGTCTGTTGAAGCGTGGGCATGCCGATCAGGCATTGATTCGTTTGCAGAACGCGTTGAAGCTTTATACGACTGCCAACAGTCCGCGAGGAATGGCGAAAACGCAGAACGAGCTCGGCGATCTTTACCTGCGACAGGGACAGTATTCCGTTGCGCTCGATTACTACCAGAAGGCGCTCGAGGGATTCATGGGGGTGACCGCGAAACCCGACCTCGTGAAAGCAGCAGCGGGAATTGCCGACGACGGTTTCAATTCCAACCTGATGCTAGCGAAGATCGGAGACTTGAATTTCCGCCTTGGTCGTACGTCAGAAGCGCTGGCAGCCTACAGTCGCATGGTGGTGAAGAAGCCCGAAAGCGCTGCCAAGAAAGTCGGTCGACGTTTTGGTGGGTTTGGCGCGATCGTCGGCGGTATTTCTACAGGCGACGTTGCAATTGCCGCACCGACGAGCGCTTTAACCGTCGCCCTCGAAGCCAAGAAAGAGCTGGACGAGTATCGTATCGCCATCGTGTACTCGAGTTATGAAATAGGTTTAGGACGTATCGCTTTCGCCGGAAACGATCTGCTGACAGCGCAAAAGCATTTTCAGAATGCGCTCGACGCGTCAGGAAGTAGTATTGCCGGCATCGCGGGCCTCGGACAGACAAGACGCTTTCGCGCCGCTGCCCGCACGAGTCTAGGCGACGTGCTTTTGCGTCAAGGAAAGTTCAAGGATGCGACGAAGTTTTATAACGACGCGAAGAAGGGCGCTCAGGATGATAAGCGTCTTGATCTAATGTGGCCTGCCCAACGCGGTATCGGTCGAAGCCTTTGGTTGCAGGCGGCGCAGGAAAAGGATCCCAAGAAGGCGACATCGATAAGAGAGTCGGCAGTGACGAATTACCGCGAGTCGTTAGCGACGATTGAAACGCTGCGACAGGGAAGTTTGCGGGCCGATGAAGCGCGGACGACGTTTCTCGCCACTATCAAGGATGTTTTTGATGAAGCGGGTACGTCGTATGCAGAACTCGCACTGTCGGGAGCTACTGCTGGTGCTCCTTTGAGCGCGAAGTCGTTGGACTATGCTGCCGAAGCTTTCAAGATCAATGAGCAATCGCGAGCACGTTCGCTGTTGGATCTTTTGGCCGAAACGGACGCTGCTATTTCCGAGGGTGTTCCCGCTGAGTTACTGAAACGCAAGCAAGATAATCTCGACCGTCAGCAGGAGATTGCAGAGATTCTGACTGGCGTGACGATCTCGAGCGAAGATCTCAAGAAGAAGCCAGCCGATCTCGACAAAGAGCTTGAGTCGTTACAGACCGAGTTTGAAGCAATTGAGAATGAGATTCGCACCGCCAGCCCGCGTTACGCGTCACTGACGTCGAATCAACCGCTCAGTCTCGCTGATGTCCAGCAGAAGGTGTTGGATGAGCAAACGGTGCTGCTCGAGTATGCGCTGCGATCAGACGCTTCGTATCTGTGGGCAGTCAGCAAGACTTCCGTAACGCTGCACAAGCTACCGCCGCGTGAGACAGTTGATCAGTTAGCCACAGCTCTTCGTGCGCAGTTGATACCTTCGCAACTACAAAGACGAATTGTTGGCATCGACGTTGCTGAAGCAAACCGCGGCCTTGCTGTTGCTGCGTCGGCACCTGCCGACACAGCAGCGTTTGTCGCGGCGTCAAATGGAGTTTACAAAGCGGTCATTGAGCCAGCTGCCTCGATGACCACCGACAAGCGACTGCTAATCGTCGCGGACGGCGCTCTCAACTACATCCCGTTTGAAGTGTTACTTCGTTCGGCAGACGCAGGCGACTTCGCTTCGCTTGGTTACCTGGTCAAAACAAACGAAGTCGTCTATGCGCCATCGGCATCCGTGGTTGGTTTCATTAAACAGCAGCGTACAGCAGCAACTGGCAAATCGATGCTGATCATTGCCGACCCGGTTTTCAATTCAAACGACACACGGGCACAGAAGGCGCCGGCAACAACGGCGTCCGCTGAAGTGCGCGGCCTTGGAATTCAAAGCGCACTCACTGACGTCGCCGGCCAAGCGCCAACTGCCGCATCAGGACAGATGCAGGGTCTGCCTTTGGCGCGGTTAACCGGTACTCGAACAGAAGCCGAACAGATCTCTCGCCTGGCGAAGACATCAGGTGGTCAGGCCGATGTGTGGCTCGACCTCGATGCCAATGAAGACAATCTGACGGCTCGCGATATCAGTAAGTACCGAATCATTCACCTCGCTACGCACGGCCTATTGAACGCCGAACGTCCGCAGTTCACAGGCGTGGTCCTTTCGTTAGTCGGTAACAAGAGTCAAGATGGTTTTCTCCGCACTGACGAAGTGTTCAACCTCCGACTCGGATCACCTCTCGTTGTGCTTTCAGCCTGCGAGACAGGGCTCGGCAAAGAGAAACGCGGCGAAGGCGTAATGGGACTAACGCGCGCATTCATGTATGCCGGCGCGCCCACAGTCGGCGTTAGCCTTTGGTCCGTTGCTGATAAATCAACCGCCGATTTGATGACCGACTTCTACCGTCGCTTGCTGGCCAGCGGCGATCTGACGGCGTCTGGTGCTTTGCGAGAAGCACAGCTCTCCATGATTTCAGGAAAGAAATACAGCGCCCCTTTCTACTGGGCACCATTCGTTCTCGTCGGCGATTGGAAATAAACCGCCCGTTTTTAGTTTTGCTTTACGCCAGGTGGTCGCGCTCGTTGCACGGCCACCTGGCGTTTCCGCTTCAAGCCGAGAATTCCCGTCAATCCTGTTAACAGCAGTAATGCGGTGGTAGGTTCAGGAATAGTCGTGCTCGTTCCGTCCACCACCAAGTTGTCGAGCCGGTTATTACCCGTCGACGTCGTGCTGCCGTTGAAGATAATTCGAAAAGCTGCATTCGGGTTGTCATTCAAACCAGGTATGGCCGACAAGTTGAACACCACCGGAGTCGATCCAAACGCAGTTGGAGGTGTAAACGGACTGCCGAAGTTGATCCAACTCAGTCCATCCAGGCTGTATTGAAACTGGTTGCTGTTGAAGCCTGTGCTGGTACCCTGAGTTGCAAAGCTGATGATGATGTTCGCAAAACCCAATGTACTGACACTGAAGGTGATGTTCCGACCGTTGTTTGCGGTTCCCGTTCCGCCTTGCAGCGACAGCGCTTGTCCCGCGGGCGCGCCTTGCCGCACATTGTTCGTAGTTCCGGCTGCAAACAGGATGTTGGCGACGTTGAAATCGCTGGTAAATGTTCCTGCGCCGAAATCCGCAAGCAAGTCGGAATCGTTGAAATTCCAAATTGTGATTTCGGTTGCGCGAGTGGAGTTAGCCCCAATAAGCACCAACAAGAGAATGATGCTGCCGTCGAGGAGCATCCGTCTGCGCAGACGGTTGTTTGGTTGAGGAAACATAGACTTTCTCCTTATGAGGTTGAGATGCGTAGTTGTACCTACGATTGAGAAAGTAAGAATCTGTAATCAGAGATTCGTGAGGCTATTCAGCAAGTCGCCCGGCTCAGAGGACAGCCAAAGCTTTCTCAGGTCGCGGCAGAATATGCCGATCGGAAAGATTCGTCAATAGGAATTTTGGTCTTTGCCATATCACAAGCGACCAATACAAAGCACAAAGCATAAAGGACAAAGACCAAAGACCAACGTCTCTCGGACATCGAGGTTTGGAGGAAAGACATTGGACCGTTGAACTTTGGACACAATCTACAATCTACAATCGTCAATCTTCAATGTTAATATCGAACCAGGGAAGGTGAAAATGGCATTTCAGACGATCGTCGATACCGGTTTGCTCGACAGCTTAATTGATAACTCAAGGCAAAGACCGGTAGTTGTTTTCAAACATAGTCTCGCATGTCCGATAAGCGCAGCGGCGTACCGCGAGATGCAAAAGCTCGATAGCGAAGTTGTACTCGTTGAAGTTCAGAACGCTCGCCAGGTGTCTCGCGAACTTGCTGACCGCACAGGTATCAGACATGAGTCGCCGCAGGTGATCGTGTTCCGAAACGGCAAAGCGGTTTGGAACGCTTCACACTACGAAGTCAAAGCGCATGCGGTGACAAAAGCGCTGGAAGCGAACGGATGATGGCAGAGAGTTTCAGATCCGCTGTTGAACCGCGCGAGATCAAACACGAAGACGATTTCACCTTGCGGATCACCTGGGCTGACGATCGCCAGTGTCTGTATCGTGCGTCCGAGCTTCGGCGCGCGTGTCCCTGTGCGCAATGCGTCAATGAATGGACGGGCGAGCGCGTGTTGAAGCCAGAAAACGTTGATGAGGAGTTACGGATTTCGGATCTGAGCATTGTTGGGCGATATGCTTTAAACTTCCGGTGGAGCGATGGACACGAAACGGGGATTTACAGTTTTAAGTATTTGCGGGAGCTGTGTGAAGCAGATCCACAGATTACATAGACTATTTATCGGGTAAAAAAGATGGAACGGTTTCTACTCAGTGGTGAACAGTCAGTACCGACACGCGGTAGCGTCGGGTCGCCTTTGAATGAGTAGACCTTAATCGTAAGAGTACCCGACGCTACCGCGTGTCGGTACTGACTGTTCACCACTGAATTAAAGTAGACAACCGACACTTCAATCATGAACGAACGCGATATTTTTAACGAAAGAGAAGAAACGAAAAAAGCCAACTACAGTTGTCCGAACTGTCGTGAGCGTGCGGATTACGATGTTCGCTGGATGAAGCGTACGCGCAAACCTCAACCTCCTAAAGGCGCAAGCGAACAGGACAAGGCACGCTTTCGCAACTCGCGCGACTACATGGTGCGCATCGACGACATGCTGGTCTGCCGGACCTGCCGAAAACGTTTTGATATACCAAGTTCTCAGACGGTGGTATTTATCTAAGCGTGTGAAGTCCTTTCAATTGTCGGAAAAACACAACACCTGAAACTCTTAGGGTTCCAGCTTCCCTCAAGAATCCCAAATAATGTTAATTGGCTCGTCCATTGCAGTGGACTGTCTCGCCCGTGTCAAAGCGTGGCTGTTTTTCTAATCCGTTTTCGCCAAACGACATCATGACTGAAACCCAAGAATTCGCCGGTGCCTATAAATCAAACAATTCATTCTTAACTCCACTCGAACGCCGTTTAGCGCCAATAGTTCTGCCGCGCATTCCAGATTGGCTCGAGACCTATCATCTCACCCTGATGACGTTGCTCTGGTCGGCCATGATCCTGGTCTTTTCATACATGGCGCGGAATGACCTGCACTGGTTGTGGCTGGTTTCGGTGTGCATCTTTCTCCAGTACGTAACCGACCATTACGACGGCAAGGTCGGAAAATATCGCAACACGGGCCTCGCCAGGTGGGGCTATTACATGGATCATCTCCTCGACTACTTTTTTCTGTGTTCGGTGCTAATCGGTTATGCGTTTATTCTTCCGGAAAAGTCGCGCTATCAAATACTTTTTACCCTGGCTATCTTCGTCGGCTTCGAGGTCAGCACCTTTCTGGCGTTTGCGGCAACTGACAAACTCAAAATCAGTTATCTCAAGTTTGGACCGACTGAGTTTCGCCTCGCGCTCATCATCATCAACGC
This sequence comes from Pyrinomonadaceae bacterium, assembly GCA_035491875.1. Lineage (GTDB taxonomy): Bacteria > Acidobacteriota > Blastocatellia > Pyrinomonadales > Pyrinomonadaceae > PSRF01. The sequence continues at coordinate 9,633 of DATJKB010000346.1, forward strand.
GCTGCTGATCCAGTACGGAACCCGAGCCATGGCGACGAGTTTGAAGTATGTGAATATCGGCGGCGCGTTTGGCCTCGCGCTCGTCGTTTACCGCGCGCACAAACTCATTTGGCAACTGGATATGAAGGAAAAGCGTGCTAATTGACCTTGATCCTGTCTGACAAAGCGCCATTTTGGCGACACATGTGTGTACGGTTTGCGAGCAACTGTGTCCTTCTTGCGCCTCACTGTGTCTATCTTGCGCCTGACGAAAAATCCAGATGAACCAAATCAATCGTATTTTACGCGTATATCAATAGAGGCAGGTTTCTGGCCTTTAGCTTGCAAGGTTTAGCGATACCTGACGTTCCTATTACAAGAAAAACGGGAACCGGCCAACGCGAAATTCGTTGGATACAGGTAGATTCAGCAGAAATAAGAAAAAACTAGTCATGTCAGAGAAAAAACAAGTTCGAATAGTGAAAAAGGGCGAAAAGAAGAGTCCTGTTGTCAAAGTGAAAGCCAATGCGGCGCGAGAAACTGCGCGCGATATGGTCGGCACAGTGACGAATTGGGTTAACGAGTTTCAGCAGAGACGTCGCAACGAAACGACGGCTGCATTGAGAATTCTTTCGAAAACCCCGCGCGGAAGCGAAGCCTAAACCTCACTCCCCATCAAAACAACTCGACGAGATTCAGCTGAGTTCAGGCTTTGCTCTGTGTGGGCGTGTCTTCGCACCGCGGGCGCATTCAGTACCTTCGCGGTAGCTCGCAGGCGTATTCAGTCCGTTCGTGGTAGCGGATGGCCGAGACTCAACTCCCTTATCTTGAGCCCAGGCCGTCCGCTACCGCGAACGGTACTGAATCGTTGACACTCAAACGTCGTGGCGATAGCATCGCACTCGTTCAAAATCACACACTCTCGTCCGAAGCAAGTATGAATAGGAAGAGCTCTACGCGTAAGAACGATAAACGACAACCAGCACGTCCGATCTTCGACAGCATACGCAAACCTACCGCGCCGCCGGGTCATCCTTTGTCGCGCGCCAAGCCCGATGAGATAGCGAGACCTGCTGGTCGCAAAGCCAAGCACAAAACAAGGCCCGAAGTTAACGACGACGAGCCCGAGAACTGATGTTGGTGCTTTGTTCTTAGAACTTGGTACTTGGTTTCCTGGTTCTCCTAACAACTGTCTTTGGTGATGATACGCGCTGAGAAAGAAGTACAAAGTACCAGGCACCGAAGACACACGCATTAGATGAATCACGACGCAGCAATTGGCACCGCCTTCATTAAGCAAGCTTCAGCGTTCTTAGTAACGGAGTATCTTCCGAAGATAGAACGCTGTTTGGAACAATTAGACGACAATCAAATCTGGTGGCGGCCAAATCCTCAATCAAACAGCATAGGTAACCTGGTGCTTCATCTGAGCGGCAATGCACGGCAGTGGATTGTTGGCGGGCTTGGTGGTGAAAACGATCAAAGGCAACGCGACACGGAGTTTGCTCAGAGGGATGTAATTGAGCGCCACAAGCTGTTGGAGTTGTTGCGATCAACCGTGAACGATGTAGCTCAGACTCTCAACAACCTTGACCCGAGCACCGTCCTGGAAAGACGCAAGATACAGGGCGGCGAAGTAGATGTGCTCCATGCGATCTTTCATGTCACCGAACACTTCTCGATGCACACCGGACAGATCATCATGCTCACAAAGATGCTTACCGCGCGTGATCTCGCCTTCTATGGTTTTGACGATGCCGCACCGGTGCATCGCTGGTAATCGTGTTCGCTCTTGCACAATTCGGTCGGCCATCTTCCAAAAGTTTGCTGTTAGCGTTTAATATAGACGCCGTTTTGCAATTAATCCCTTGCCAGAAACGTCTGGCCCGATACTCGGAGGCTTAATCTGAATGACTTATGTCGTTGCTGAACCCTGCGTCAATTGTCGTTACACGGATTGCGCGCTCGTCTGCCCTGTCGAAGCTTTTCACCTCGACGACGACATGCTTGTGATTCATCCTGAGACGTGCATCGACTGTGACGCCTGTGTTCCAGAGTGTCCCGTTGAAGCAATTTTTCCGGAGAATAGCGTCCCACCCGACTGGACAGATTACACGCAGATAAACGCCGATCGGGCGCTCAGCGGTTTACCGACTATCACCGCGCGGCTCGATTCTCTCTGCGAATAGCCGAAGCTAAATGAAAAAACGCACCAAGCGTCTAGTGGGCGGTATGGCGCTCGCTGCCGGAGCATTAGGCGTGGCGGGCGCTTTTTTAAAGAAGAAGAACGTGCGAACCAAACAACCAAAGAAAGTACCGAACGTTTGGGCACGTCC